>NZ_LZGZ01000341.1:0-28241 GCF_001690515.1 Gilliamella sp. Fer4-1
AAAAATTCATCGTTGATATTAGAAATATGTGACTATCATCACATATTTTATCGCTAACCACATTAATAGTTAACGTTAACAATTAAATTAGGATACTATTTAGATAAAGGTATCTAATATTGGATAAAAAGGGGATTTTTATGTCTACTGCTATTGATAAAGCCAATCAAGCTGTCAAAAATTTAGAAAAAGTAATGAATAAACAATATTATCCGCATTTTCATTTAGCACCATCTGCTGGTTGGATGAATGATCCTAACGGTTTAATTTATTTTAAAGGTCAATATCATGCTTTTTATCAGCATCATCCTTATGATGAAAACTGGGGACCAATGCATTGGGGGCATGTAGTTAGTGATAATTTAGTCACATGGAAAAGGCTACCAATAGCCATTGCTCCTGATCAAGAATTTGATAAATCAGGCTGCTTTTCGGGATCGGCGGTGGATAATAATGACAAATTATGTTTATTTTATACTGGTCATATTTGGTTAAATGGGCAAGGTAATGATGAGCAAATTGAGCAAACCCAATGTCTTGCAACTAGTAAAGATGGTATTCATTTTGAAAAACAAGGCACCATACTTACGCCAAAAAGCGGAATTATGCACTTTCGCGATCCTAAAGTGTGGCAACAAGATGGTAAATGGTGGATGGTAGTCGGTCAACGAACCCCACAAGATGTCGGGCAAGTTTTGTTATTTCGATCGGATGATCTAAAAAATTGGCAATTTGACCATGTTTTGGTAAGTGATATCGATCCTGATGTTTATATGCTTGAATGCCCTGACTTTTTTCCACTTGGTGATAAATGGATCCTTATGTTTTCGCCACAAGGCATGAAAGCAAAAGGTTATCAATATCGTAATCGCTTTCAATCAGGTTACATTGTGGGTGATTGGCAACCAGGGCAACAATTCTCAATGATTAAACCTTTTCAAGAAATGGATTTTGGCCATGATTTTTATGCACCTCAATCATTTCTTGCTGCTGATGGCCGGCGTTTAATTTTTGCTTGGATGGATATGTGGGAATCAATCATGCCAAGTAAAAAAGATAAATGGGCTGGAGCATTTACCCTTCCCCGTGAGCTCATTTTAGATCAAGATAATAAAGTTAGAAATCGTCCCATCAAAGAGCTTGAAGCATTACGAGAAAAGCCAAAATCATTTGAGGAATTAACCCTTACTAATGAGCTTAAAAACACCAATATTGAATCTATTAGCTGCGAGCTGAACGTTGAATTTGATTTGACGCAAAGCACGGCTGAACGATTTGGCTTACAGCTAGCAGCAACGAAAGACGGTAAACAAGCTACATTATTATATGTTGATCTACAATCTGAGCGGATTGTACTCGATCGTAGTTTATCGGGGCTTGAATTAAAAGGTTATCGTAGCGTACCATTACCAAAAAAACAAAAATTAACTTTGCATATATATGTTGATGCTTCATCTGTTGAAGTTTTTATTAATGGTGATTTATATAGCTTTTCAAGCCGTATCTATCCTAAGTTACCAGCAGAGCGAACTGTAAATCTATTTGCTGAAAATGGTAACGCTAAAATCACCAATCTAGAAAGTTGGCAGTTAAAATCTATTTATGCGTAATGCCTATTCACTGCCAATTGGCAGTGAAGTTTGGCTTTGAATACTGAGCTTTTTATTGAGAAGTTTTAAATGTTGTGCGATAAATGGCTTTTTAGGTAACATAATTGATCATACAATTTGTGTCATAAGTCTATTATTACTCCATACCACATAATCGCACAATAAATGATAATGTAGAGCCATCAACGCAGACCATTATTTTTAATGGTTATTAAATGTTTGCTTAGCATCGGGTTTATCATAAACACCAAAATGATCAACTATTGTACTGCTGGCTTTATTCAACCCTAAAACTTCTACGTGTGCACCTTCTTTGCGGAATTTAATCACAACCTTATCTAAGGCTGCTACAGCCGTTATATCCCAAAAATGCGCTTGGGTAAGATCTATTGTTACCTTTTGCACAGCCTCTTTTAAATCAAATGAACTAATAAATTTTGCAGAAGAGGCAAAAAATACTTGTCCATATACTTTATAAATACGTTGCTGTTTAACTGGTTGCTCCTTTTTAATTTGCAAATAATGGGCAACTTTATTGGCATAAAACAATGATGCTAGTAATACTCCCGTAAATACGCCGTAAGCAAGATTATGGGAAAATACGACGACAATGACTGTTGCAAGCATAACAATATTGGTTGAAAGTGGGTATGATTTAAGGTTTTTTATCGAGTCCCAGTTAAAGGTGCCAATTGAAACCATGATCATGACAGCAACTAATGCTGCCATGGGTATTTGGCTCACCCAGTCTTGCAAAAAAACAACTAATAATAAAAGTATAGATCCTGCTATCAATGAGGATAAACGCGTTCGCCCTCCTGACTTCATATTCACCATTGATTGACCAATCATAGCGCAACCAGCCATACCACCAAAAAAGCCGGCGATAATATTGGCGATACCTTGCCCTTTGCACTCTCGGTTTTTATCACTTGGTGTATCGGTTATATCATCCACAATAGTTGCGGTCATCATCGACTCCAATAATCCCACAATTGCTAATGAAATTGAGTAAGGCAGAATAACCAATAATGTATCAAGATTAAAAGGCACATTAGGGAGCAAAAAGGTAGGTAAGCTCGTAGGAAGCGCTCCCATATTACCAACGGTTCTTATATCCATCCCAAAATAGATGTAGAGACCCGTAAGGATAAGAATACAGAGTAACGGTGATGGCAAAATTTTTCCTATTTTAGGGACATAAGGGAAGAGATAAATAATAGCAAGCCCTGCAATAGTCATCATATAGACATGCCATGTTACATTGGTCAGTTCAGGAAGTTGTGCTAAAAATATTAAGATCGCTAATGCATTAACAAAACCGGTTACTACTGAGCGTGATACAAAACGCATTAAATTTCCTAATTTAACAAAACCTGCAATAATCTGAAAAATACCACATAGTATGGTTGCAGCTAGTAAATATTCAATCCCATGCGCTTTAACCAGACTTGCAACTAATAATGCCATTGCACCAGTAGCCGCAGAGATCATTCCAGGACGGCCACCCACAAAAGCGGTAATAACCGCTATACAAAAAGCAGCATATAATCCCACCTTGGGATCAACACCTGCAATAATTGAAAAAGCAATTGCTTCAGGAATAAGAGCAAGAGCTACAACAATACCTGATAAGACATCGTTTCTGATATTTGAAAACCATTCTTGACGTAAAGATTGCATTGAATTTTACCACCACTGAAAAAACAAAAGAAAATTACAGCGTGAAGCAATGCGTTAGAAAATTGTCAAAATTTGATAGGGAAGCCTGACTTCTGTGCATCACGCGAGTAATTATAATTATTATTGATAAGAACAACTCGCAATAAACTACACAGCTATACTCCAAAATGAAATTTATTTTTTATAATAATAAAACTTAACTAGTTGTACAAGGTTAATTTCTTAACTATAGTTAAATATTATAATATCTTAATGAGGTTAAAGTACGATAACATTAGTAATGTCTAACCTAAATAGAATAAATGTAATCTGTTGGGTTTTCACCCAAATATTAGTCTATGCTGACCTTAGCAAATGGCTCTCTTTAGTAATACAATTGTTCATATTCTTGTGGCAATATTCAACCACTAGTTAGTAAGATATAGACCTACTTAATTATCAATTGAATGGCGTATATTTATGTTTGATAATAACATGATATAAATGATGGGTATTTTTACGTATTACACGCTAAATGATAAATACCGCATTACTCGTTTTAATAGTCTTTAATTTTTCTTATAAGGATTGTCTTTCTAAATAAGGTGACGCTACAGGTATTATTTCATTTTGGGTTTTGCCATCAATAATATGTAAAGCTGCTTGTTCACCAATTTCATAATGAGGTAATTGCACTGTTGTCAATGGTGGATAAAATAGCTCACCAGTACCCACCATATTGTCGTAACCTAGCACAGCAACATCATTTGGAATATGAAAACCTCGACCAAGTAAAAATTGATAAGCGACAAAAGCGATTCGATCGTTACCACAAATTAATACATCAAAATCTGTTTTTTTATTACAATGTTGTTTCAATATATCAATTGTCATCATATATTCTTGAGCTAGGTTAGCTGACAAAATTGATGTGTGATAACTGGTAATATCCTCCAAATTGTTACCCGCATCAATCCATGCTTGTTCGGCTGCTGCGCGCCTAGTTTTTCCTGCTAGCGTTTTTTCTGATAAATAGATACATAATGGTTTTTTATAACCTTTATTTATCACCTGTTGCATGGCTTGATATTGACCTAAATAGTCATCAGGAATATAGCAAGCAAGTTGCTTTGAATCGCTTATGCAGTTAGCTAATACAACATTTTTATCTAATAACTTTTCAGGCAGTTCAACTTTTCTTAATCCCATTGTGGTATAGATGATACCGTTAGGGCGATATGACAGTAGGGTATTAATGGCATGATCGGCATCTTTATCATCAAATAAATTAACAATAAAGGTATTCCATCCATGATTTTGGGCAGTTTTTTCTATGGCTTGGAGTAATTCTACTGAAAACGGTGTCATGGCGGTTTCTAATGCTAAAACACCAATAGCAGAAGGTCCCGAGTTATCACCACGAATCTTTCTTGCCGATAAATCAGGCACATAATTAAGTTGTTCAATAGCTTGTTTAACGCGTTTATAGGTTTCTTTATTTAATTTGTCAGGATTATTTATTGCACGTGAAACCGTCATCAGTGACACAGATGCTAATTTTGCAACATCCTTAAGTGAAGCCATAGTTAAATCCTTTTGTTTAACAAGATGAAAAATGATTAACAGCCATTACTATGCATGATGATATCACAAATAGAAATGATAAAAAGTGTGAGGAGGTTAACATTTATGATAATCGATTCTATCTATTTCGTATTAAATATGGTCATAATGTTAACATTAACATGTTAACGTTAAACTTCATCAAATTTCAACAATATAAGAGTAATAAACATGAATATGATACAAAATAGAAACTATTGGTTCTCGTCAGGCTACCTTATTACGTTTTATGCTGCATGGTCGCTTTGGTGGTCTTTTTATGCCATTTGGTTAAAAAGTAAAATTGGCTTATCGGGTGAACAGTTAGGTATTGTTTATGCGGCTAATTCTGCTGCAGCCATGTTTTTTATGATTTTCTATGGCATTATCCAAGATAAATTACAAATAGGTAAAGCCGTAGTGACCTTCCAAAGTATTATCATGGTTCTTATTGGCCCTTTTTTAATTTATGTGTATGAGCCTTTATTAAAAAATGATTTTATTTGGGGTGTTTGTATTGGTGCACCAGTTTTAAGTGCCAGCTTTATTTCGGGCAGTGCTTTGATTGACTCTTTTATTGAACGTATTAGTCGATTATTTGGCTTTGAATTTGGCCCTGCTCGTTTTTGGGGATCATTTGGTTATGCTGCTGCAACGTTTGTTGCGGGTATTTTATTTGGCATTGATCCTCATATTAACTTTTGGATGGCGTCGGGTGTTGCGGTTATCTTTTTTACCATTAATATGATGTTTAAGCCAAAACAATATCAAGCATCACCAACTGAAAATAACGATACTGTTTTAGTAGAAAAAACAACGACTATACCAACAATGGGCGAAATTTTATCGCTGTTTGGTTTGCAAAAATTTTGGTTGTTTGTGTTGTTTGTTATTGGTACTTATAGTTTTTATACTATCTATGATCAGCAGTTATTTCCTAATTTTTATACTGGTTTTTTTGAAAAACCAGAAGATGGTTATCAAGTTTATGGTTATTTAAATTCCTTCCAAGTCTTTTTAGAAGCAACTTGTATGATTATTGCTCCTTATTTTATTAACAAAATGGGGGCTAAAAGATCGTTATTAGTTGCTGCACTAGTTATGATTTGCCGAATTGCATTGTCTGCAACGTTAGATAATATTTATTTGATATCATTCGTTAAGTTATTTCATGCAATTGAAATTCCATTATTTATTTTGGCGATGTTCAAATATATTGTGGGTAATTTTGATGCAAGATTATCGGCGACCCTTTATTTAGTTGGGTTTAATATTTCATCCAATCTTGGCGTTATTGGGTTGTCATGGCTAGTTGGTAAATTATTTGATAATACCGGATATTCGACAACATTTTATGTCCTTGCTGGTGTTGTTTTACTGACTTCGGCGATAGCAATATTTACTTTAAGCGATGAGCAAAAATCAAAACAATAATAATCTTAAATTCGCGCTAACAATGATAACAAAATGGAAACATGGAATTTCCATTTTGCTTTTTAATGTGATGATAAATGAATACAAAACTTGCTTCTAGGTTAAGTTTGCGAAACAATGTTAACAATTTTAGTTATTGTGTACAGGAACTTGTTGTGAACGATGCAAAGATTGTTGTTAAACCCCAAATGTTATGGCAAACCATTCGACAAGAAGCCTCAGCATTAGTTGAAAGCGAGCCGATGCTAGCTAGTTATTTCCACGCAACTTTACTAAACCATGAAAACCTAGGGGATGCTTTAAGTTATATTTTAGCCAATAAGCTTGTTTCTCAGGTTATGCCTGCTATTGAAATTCGTGAAATTGCTCGGCAGGCGTATGAAGCAGATGAAAGCATTATTCAATCAGCTATAAATGATATTATGGCTGTCTATATTCGCGATCCTGCAACTAATTATTACTCAACGCCTCTACTTTATTATAAAGGCTTTTTATCATTACAAGCTTATCGGATTGCTCACTGGCTTTGGATGCAAGACCGTAAATCATTAGCCATTTTTTTACAAAGCCAGATTGCGATAGTGTTTGGTGTTGATATTCATCCCGCAGCTCAAATTGGTTGTGGCGTGATGTTTGATCATGCGACAGGAATTGTGGTTGGTGAAACAGTGGTGATTGAGAATGATGTTTCTATCTTACAATCAGTAACATTAGGCGGAACAGGTAAACAAAACGGTGATCGCCACCCCAAAATACGCGAAGGGGTAATGATTGGTGCTCATTCAACAATTTTAGGTAATATTGAGATAGGTAAAGGCGCTAAAATTGGTGCTGGCTCTGTGGTGTTGGATCCCGTGCCACAACATACAACCGTTGCCGGTGTACCAGCGAAAGTGGTGGGTTGCCCTGATTGTGAAAAACCAGCTTTAAATATGGATCAAGATATTTAATTGTTATTAGATAATAAAAAACTCCGTTGATAAACACAGACGGAGTTTTTAATAATTGATTGGCTACTTATTGTTAAGATTTACATCCATTGTTGGGTATGGAATATTAATATTATTTTCAGTTAATCCATTTTTGATATTTTCAAGTAGATCACCTTTTACCGTGCCATAATTTTCGTTTAATGTCCAAACTAACACATTAAAATTCATTGAGGACGCATCTAAAACATCTAATCGAATGGTAGGCTCTTTGGATGTTAATATATTATTAGTTTTATCAACTGCTTGCTTTAACACTTGGTATACTTTTTGAATATCTGAGTTATAGCCTACATTGATCACTAAATCTAAACGCCTTTCAGGTAAGCGTGTATAGTTGATAATATTAGCGCTGACAACCTGACTGTTAGGGATAACAACTAGTTCGTTGGTAGGGGTAACAATAGATGTTGAAAATATCTGTATGGAGTCAATAACACCTTGCTGGCTATTGATGATTACTGTTTCACCGACTTTAAATGGTCGAAAAATAATTAAAATAACCCCAGCGGCAAAATTAGATAGCGAGCCTTGTAATGCCAAACCAACAGCTAAACCTGCAGCACCAATAACAGCAACAATCGACGCCGTTTGTACGCCCAATTGACCTAAAACGGCAACTAATGTCATTACCATAAAGGCATAGTACGACAAAGCGCTGACAAATTTAACTACAGTCGGATCAACGTGGCGATTTAATAATATGCGTTTTAATTGGTTGCTAATAAATTTAGCGATAGTTCTACCAATAATAAAAATAATAATAGCAAAACAAAAATGTGCAATATAGCTAAATACCACTCCATCGTACCTTTTGATAAACGAAATGGCATGATTTAAAAAATCTTCAAAATTCATCGTATTATCCTCAGTAATAGGTAATAAAAATTTTTATCAAGGTCTTGGGTTACCAAATTGACTAAACCAATTGTTTGGCTAATAAAGCCCAACGTGTATCAAAATTAGTGGTTGGTAGATATTTAAAACCTGAACGAGAATAACGTGCCATCATACCTTCACAATAAGCTAATAACTGGCTAGATAAAATCCGTTCGTCTGTTATAAAAGCCACTCCCTCACGAATTTTTCGTTCACGTAAAACTTGTTTAATTTGAGTCTCAATGCGTTCAAATAGTTGGCTAATCCGCTCTTGTAACTGTTCTTGCTCAAACATTAATGCATGACCGGTCATAATTCTGGTTAATCCTGGGTTTTTTTCAGAAAAGCCTAATATCAACGCAAGAATAAGTTGTAAACGCGTAAAGGTATTGGGCTCTTCTTGCATAATGACATTAATGCGAGACAACAAAATATCTTCAATATAGGCAATTAAGCTTTCAAACATTTTTGTTTTGCTTGAAAAATGTCGATATAGCGCAGCTTCAGATACACCTACCGTTGCGGCTAATTTAGCTGTTGTGATTCTTTGAGTCCCTTCATTGGATTCAAGCATCGTTGCCAATGCTTGTAATATGTCTTCTTTGCGATTTTTATTTTTGCTACTCACGATCATTTTTTACCTGAATGCCCAAATCCACCTTCACCACGTGCTGACTCAACAAATTCATCAACAATGTTAAATTCTGCTTGTACAACCGGCACGATAATTAATTGGGCAATTCGATCGCCTGCTTCAATAACAAAAGGCGTTTGACTACGGTTCCAAACAGGAACAAATAGCTGACCTTGATAATCAGAATCGATTAAACCAACCAAATTACCAAGCACAATACCATTTTTGGAACCGAGTCCTGAACGAGGTAATACTAATGCAGCCAAGCTAGGATCAGCAATATGCATTGATAGCCCCGTAGGCGTTAAGATGGTTTCACCTGGTTTTATTTCAGTTGTTTTATCAAACATTGCTCGTAAATCAATGCCAGCAGATCCTGCGGTTGCGTAGGTAGGTAGTGGAAATTCATTTCCCAGTCGTTTATCTAATATTTTTATATCAATTTTTCTTTTCATCATGACTCGCTTTATATCGTGTTATAACAGCTTGAAGTAACTGTGTTGCTAATTGTTGCTTACTGCTTAATGGTAACGTTTGCTCACCGTTTTGCCAATATAGTGTTAATGAATTTTGATCGGAATTAAAGCCAATAGTTTTATCTGAAACATCATTAGCACAAATTAAATCTAGATTTTTTGTGATTAATTTTTTTAGTGCATAAGTTTTGACATCATGAGTTTCAGCTGCAAATCCAACGACAAAAGGTCGATGGTTTTTTAGTGCTGCGACACTTGCAACAATATCGGGATTTTTCACTAATTCAATAGTAAGTTCATCGTTATCGCTTATTTTTTTGATTTTTTGCGTCGCAATTGTTTTAGCATGATAGTCAGCAACAGCGGCGCAAGAAATAAAAATAGTTGATTTTTGCGCGTGATTTAGTGCTTCATCGTACATCTGCCTAGCACTTTTAACGTCAATTCGGTTGACATTATTTGGTGTATCTAAATGAACTGGCCCACTAATTAACGTCACTGTTGCACCCATTTGTGCAGCCGCGTTTGCAATAGCAAAACCCATTTTTCCTGAACTGTAATTACTAATGTAACGAACTGGATCGATTTCTTCGATCGTTGGGCCTGCGGTAATGGTAATGGATACGTCTGAAAGTACTGAAGTTGCTTTAAAATAGTGTGCAATTTCTTCAACAATTGCGTGTGGTTCAAGCATGCGTCCTGGTCCAATATCACCACAGGCTTGGAACCCGTTATCTGGTCCTAAAATTAAGGTATTTCTTGACGCTAATACTGATAAATTATGTTGAGTTGCCACAGCTTTATACATTTGTTGATTCATTGCAGGTGCAATAGCAATCGGTGCAGAGCTTGCTAAGCAAATGGTAGAAAGCAGATCATCGGCAATTCCATTTGCCATTTTGGCAATAATATTGGCAGTTGCTGGCGCAATTAGGACAAAATCAGCCCATTTGGCGAGTTCAATATGACTCATAGAAAGCTCAGCAGATGGATCGAAGAGATCACAAGATACCTGATTGCCAGACACGGCTTGTAGGGTCATTTTGGTGACAAAATGGCTAGCCGAATCAGTTAAAACGACATGCACTTGCGCACCAGCTTTCTTTAAATGGCGAACAAGATCAGGGCATTTATAAGCAGCAATGCCGCCCGTAATTCCTAATAAAATACGTTTACCATATAAACTCATGAGAAGCTTCCTTCACACCTAAAATGAAAGCGCTATATTACCACAATTAAGTTAGATAATAAGTAGCTCTTTTGCATTGGCTAACGTTGCATCTGTAATTTTATCGCCACCTAATAATCTCGCTAACTCATTTAACCGTCCATTATTGTCTAATTTTTGCATATCTGTGGAAGTTTTTTTGCCATTAGTTTGTTTACTAACAAAGTAGTGCTGATTAGCATGCCCTGCTACTTGTGGTAAATGCGTAACGGTAATAACTTGCGTTGATTGCCCAAGCTCTCTTAATAGCTGCCCTACTTTGGCGGCAGTTGGTCCGCTGATACCGACATCAATTTCATCAAAGATTAACGCAGGCGTATCCATTTTTTTTGCCGTTAGCACTTGAATTGCTAAAGCAATACGGGATAATTCGCCACCCGATGCGACTTTAACCAGCGGTTGTGGATTTTGACCGGCATTAGTACTGACTAAAAATGTTACTTGATCAGCCCCATCGCTGTTTAATCGATTTTCGTTAAAAGCAATATCTATACTCAATTGTCCATTTGGCATCGATAATTCATGCATCGTTGCGGTCACATTTTTAGCTAACGTTTTACTGATTGTTAAGCGTTTTTGGTGTAATTTAGCCGCAATTTCAATAGCAATTTGATGATATTTCTTTATATCTGCTTTCAGTTGTTCGCTTTGCTCATCTTGTTGGTTAATTTGTTTGAATTCAGCTAACAAATTTTGATGTAATTCGGGTAGGGTTTCCGGAGATACATGATGTTTGCGAGCCAATGCAATTTGCTTTGAAATCCGCTGTTCAAGTTGCATGGCGCGAGCAGGATCAAGTTCTAAACGCTCGCTATAGTGGCGCAGTTCATCACTTGCCTCTTTAATTTGGATAGAGGCTTCTTCTAACAGGTTATAAACGCTATTTAAGCAAGAGTCGAGTTCAGCTAGTTCTTGAACGCTATTTTTTACACTGCTTAGTAAATTATTAACATTATAATCATCAGCTTCATCTAATAGCATGACTGATTGTTGGCTAAGGTTAATTAATTGTTCACTGTTTGATAATCGCTTGTACTCTTCGTCAATTTGTTGATACTCTCCTTCAATTGGCGAAAACTCATTAAGCTCTTTTAACTGATATTGCAAAAGTTGCATATGTGCATCACGCTCTTGCCGTGAAGCTTCGTATTGTTGGTAAGTGCGCACTGCATCTTTCCATTGCTTATAAGCTTGATACATCTGCGTTAGCAGTGTTGGCTCATTCATATAATGATTCAGTAACAACTGTTGATAGTCACTGCGCAAAAGCCGTTGATGTTCATGTTGACCATGAATTTGAATGAGCATCTGACCCAAATCTTTTAATTGCGAAATAGGTACGGCACGACCATTAATAAAAGCCTTAGAACGTCCATCTTGATTAATAACGCGCCGTAAAATACATTCATTGCCTTCATCAAGTTGGTTTTCACTGAGCCAAGCAAAAGCAGCTGGTGTATCATCCAGCACAAAACTTGCAGAAATATCAACGCGATCTGCACCATAGCGAATCGATGAGGCATCGGAACGATTGCCTAAACATAATCCCAATGCATCAATGGCAATCGACTTCCCTGCACCTGTTTCGCCGGTAATAGCGGTCATTCCCGAAGTAAAATCGACAAGAAGCTGATCCACAATAGCAAAATTATTAATAGTAAGTTGAGTTATCATAATAATTAAATACAGCTGATTAAAATTAGTACGAGTATATCAACAAAAGCACTGTAAATAAATACAGCGATTTAAATAAAATAACGATTTTTTTGTTATCTTAAACAGAATTATTGCACTTTCTGGCTTTTTGTTAGTTTTTGGATCTTATTTATATTATATCTGTAGACATAGCCATAAAGCATTCTGTAGCTATTATTAAGCGAGGCTTGTTTAATTCTTGTTTATCTTTATTTGTTGCTCAATTCTTCCTACTTATGCTGTTTTTATTGTGATTTTTATATTATTTTCTATTCTTTCCATGCTTTTTGCGTCATTAATTTCTTTCATCGTATTGTTAATTGGTACAAAAGCAATAAAAGAAAACAGTAGTGCTACAGCAATATAATCAGCTCTACGTTTATGCTTTTTTAATAGGATGTAAAAAATATTCACAATACAATTAAAAATGAACAAAACAACAATAATGAAATTGATAATTTCCTGTGGAGATATTGTGCCGATTTCATTATTACCCAAACTCGGGTAGATAAAACACACTTCTAAAAAATAAAGCACGTAAAGAAAATAAACCATACTTAAACCCGATAACAAAATCTAAAAACTTTTTTATATTATATTGTTATCAATAAAAATACTAATTAATTATGTGCTATAAAAATACCGTTTATAAAAATTTAACAGATTATTTTTAATAAATGGCTACTTTCTATTATTTCAATCATGTTTACTGTTAGCTGATTCTTTCTATTCTTCTTTTATCTAAAATTACAGTGGAGTATACTTTAAACACCTCTTCTTTTAATTATGGGGAAACCCAATATGTTTGGAAATAAAACAAATCGCCAAGTAATTATTTGGACAACTATCATTGGTGGCTTTTTCAGTTCATTAGTAAAATGGGGTTCAGAGGTTAATATGCCTCCTCGTGTACCAGGTGAAATATCGCCACCAGCAGCGCACATTGATGCATGGCTTGGTTGGCTTGGGATTAATTCCCACTCGCTTGATTATATTTACCAAGGGGCAAGCGTTTTAGGGGCGGTGACACTTTATCACTGGTTATTTAGTTTTGCTTTTGCCTTTGTTTATGTTGCTGGCGCATATTATTGTAATAAAATCCGCTTATGGTATGGTGCATTATACGGCATTATTATAACTGTTGTTATGCATGGTTTTTTAATTCCGTTACTTGGCTTTCGCCATCCTGCTTATGATGCTGAAGGAACTGTGGGTTGGTTATGGAATTTAAATGGTTATGAGCTTTGGAGTGAAATTCTGGGCCATATTTATTGGGGAGCATCAATCGAAGTGTGTATGATTGCGGTATTAGCCCATTTTGCAAGACCAATTCATGGTAAGTGGCGTCAATAATTGATTTAAATTTAGATCAGTTCATGTTAGATCCTGCTATTAAGCTATAGTGGGATTTTTTATTCTATTTGATATAGAATAAAACTATAACAATCAATAAAAAACTAGAATTATTCAATATCTGTTTTTTTTGTTATCTTTTTTATCACTAAAGAAAAACGATAAAAAGGAAATAAACATGAATACTGCTGTTATTGGATATCCTCGTGTTGGTAAGCTTCGCGAACTCAAATTTGCAACAGAAGCTTATTTTAAAGGTAATAAAACCCAAGCTGAATTATTAAACGAAGCCAAAGTGCTACGTGCTGAGCACTTAAAACAACAAGCGGCACAAAAAATTGCTTTTATTTCATCGAATGATTTTTCATTTTATGATGCGGTATTAGATACAGCATGTTTACTTAATGTCATTCCAAAACGTTACCAAGATTTAGGTTTACCAGAACTTGACCGCTATTTTGCCATGGCACGTGGTTATCAAGGTGAAAAAGGTGATGTGCGTGCGCTGGCTATGAAAAAATGGTTTAATACCAATTACCATTATTTAGTGCCTGAAATTGAAGATTCAGTACAGATTAAGTTAACAGGTACGAAACCTTTTGATGAATATCAAGAAGCTAAAGCGCTAGACGTGCAAACCAAGCCAGTTGTGATTGGTGCATTAACCTTTTTTAAATTAGCGCAGTATTTAGGTAAAAAACAGTTTGTTGATTTTAAAGCGGATATTATTAAAGCTTATCAAGAGATCATCCAAAAATTCACAACGCTTGGTGCTGAGTGGATCCAAATTGATGAGCCAATTTTAGTGACGGATCTAAATAAAGACGATATCGCTTTATTTACTGAACTTTATCAAGCGATTTTATCGGTTAAAGGTAATACCAAAATTATTCTACAAACCTATTTTGGTGATGTGCGTGATTGTTATAAAGAACTTGTCGCTTTACCTTTTGATGGGATTGGGCTTGATTTTGTTGAAGGTAAACAGTCATTTGCTTTACTTGAAAATAATGGCTTCCCTGCTGATAAAGTGTTATTTGCTGGTGTTGTTAATGGTAAAAATATCTGGAAAAATAATTACCAAAAAACCTTAGATTTACTTGGTAAAATCAAGCAAAAAGCCACAAATATTGTAATTAATACATCTTGTTCATTACTGCATGTTCCTTATACATTGCAAAATGAAACCAAATTAACCATTCAACAACGCGCTTATTTTGCTTTTGCCCAAGAAAAGCTACAAGAATTGGCTGAACTTGGTCAGTTATTTAATGATGCAAATCCTGAAAATAACACTGCTTATAAAGCTAATCAAACACTATTTTCCCGTGAACGTGAAGGTGCAAACCAAGCGGTTCGCCAAAAAGTGGCGGCATTAAACGCGTCTGATTTTACCCGTTTACCTGAGTTTTCAGTGCGTGAAGCAGCGCAGAAAAAGGCCTTTAATTTACCATTATTACCAACCACAACCATTGGATCATTCCCGCAAACGCCTGATGTGCGTTTAAATCGTGCTAAATTTAAAAAAGGTGAAATTTGTTTGAATCAATACACTGAGTTTAATCAACAAAAAATTGCTGAATGCATTAAATTACAAGAAGAAATTGGCATTGATGTGTTAGTGCATGGTGAATTTGAACGTAATGACATGGTCGAATATTTTGGTGAAAGCTTAAATGGCTTTGTGTTTACCGAAAAAGCATGGGTGCAATCTTACGGTACACGTTGCGTTAAGCCACCGATTGTTTGGGGGGATATTTCACGCTCTAAACCGATTACGGTTGAATATTCGAAATATGCACAAAGCCTGACTGATAAACCTGTTAAAGGCATGTTAACAGGGCCTGTCACCATTTTAAATTGGTCATTCCCACGCGAAGATATCTCTCAAAAAGAATCGGTATTCCAAATTGGATTGGCCATTGGTGATGAAGTGTTAGATCTTGAAGCTGCTGGCATTAAGATTATCCAAATTGACGAAGCCGCCTTAAAAGAAAAATTACCACTGCGTAAAGCGGATTGGAACAGCGAATATCTGGATTGGGCGATTCCGGCATTTAGATTAGTACACAGCAAAGTCCAAGCTGATACCCAAATTCATACACATATGTGTTATAGCGAATTTGCTGACATCATTAAAGATATTGATGCAATGGATGCTGATGTGATTTCTTTCGAAGCTTCTCGCTCTAATCTGCAATTAATTGATGTACTCAATGCTAATAATTTTAAAACTGAAGTTGGACCTGGTGTTTACGATATTCATTCGCCGCGTGTTCCACCTGTGGCTGAAATTAAAGCAACCATTGAAAAATTATTGGCAAAAATTGATAAGCAAAAATTATGGATTAATCCAGACTGTGGTTTAAAAACGCGTGGCGAAAAAGAAGTAATTGAAAGCTTGCAGCATCTTGTTGAGGCTACATTAGAAGTAAGAAAAACACTGAATTAGGCACTGTTTTTACAAAAAACTGAGCTTATTTACTAAGACATCGTACTTTACGAGCCTGAAAATTCCGTCGCCTATTTTGGTGGCGGAAATATTAATAAGGAAAATAAGTGATATAACGAATGGATGATACAAATGAAAACAAATCTATTATTTAATCAAAAAACGGTGTTCTCTTTTGAAGTTTTTCCCCCTAAAAAAACCTCACCTTTAGCAACCATTTATAGCACGTTGCGAGAGCTTGGTTATTTTAAGCCCGATTTTATTAGTGTTACTTATGGTGCTGGTGGTAGCTTAAATGGTCAAACCACCATTGATATTGCGCATTCGGTTAAACATACTTATGGCATCGAAAGTGTTGCGCACTTACCGGGGATCAATTTTGATAAAGCCGAAATGCAAAAAATCCTACACGATCTTAAATGTGCAGGGATTGATAACGTGCTTGCTTTGCGTGGTGACATCAGCCCGAATGTGCAACCTAAAGATGATTTTCGTTTTGCCAGCGAACTGGTGACATTTATTAAAGAAAACGGCGATTTTAACGTGATTGGCGCATGTTATCCAGAAGGTCATCTTGAAGCATCAACCCTAAAACAAGATCTGATCCATTTAAAAGAAAAGGTCAATGCTGGTACTGATCAACTGATTTCGCAGCTATTTTTTGATAACGACTATTTTTATGCATTTTTAGATAAAGCGCACGATATGGGCATTAATGTGCCGATAGAAGCCGGCATTATGCCAGTGACTAATAAAAACCAAATTGAGCGCATGGTATCGATGTGTGGGGTGAATTTACCGAAAAAATTCAAACAAATGATGGAAAAATATGAACATCATCCTGATGCATTTCGTGATGCGGGTATTGCTTATGCAATTGATCAGATTGTTGATTTAGTTTCACAAAATGTGGATGGCATTCATTTATACACTATGAACAATAGCTACATAGCCAGACGCATTAGCGAAGCTGTCGCAACATTATTAGCTGTACCAAAATCAAAATAGTGATGATGAGAAAAGGATATATCAAGGATTGATAGGAATTGGTTGCGGGGGCTGGATTTGAACCAACGACCTTCGGGTTATGAGCCCGACGAGCTACCAAGCTGCTCCACCCCGCGCCAAAGAGGTAGCTATATTATAGTAATAAAATAAAAAAGCAATACCTATTTAGCTTAAACGCTACATTTTTAAACATTCTTGAGTTAATCTAGACTATTTTCTAATATAAACACAAATTTACTTGAAAGTTTTTAACAAAAATTTTAGCCTTCTTCCAAAAATAAAGACAGCAAAATCCAACTGTGCTGAAAATAGCAATAATTTTATAACCATATGATTTCAATTAAAAAACAAAAATAAAAAATTAAATAAAATCAATTCTCTATCTGAACAGTTTTGATGAGTAACACACTGATTTTTTTACATCAGTATTTTAGTACACTTAGATAAATAAACAAAAGTCATTAACGTTAATATAATGATTAACAAATATCGGGGAGTTATCAACATGATGCTACTATCTAATTATCTAAAATCTACAGATATTGAATTAATCAATACTAATTTAAAAAAGTAGCTATGACAAACTTACAACATATTCTTAATGATCACTACACAGAACTAGAACTTAATACTAAACAAGATACCCAAACCTTACTTTTCATGAAAGCTTGAGTATGATTTTAACGGGAGATTATAATGAACCCGTTTTCAAATGTGCTTAAAAATTTATAAAGATGAAATGTATCTTGGTTATTATCACTATTTAACAACATTAGGCCTTACCTTTGTTGATGAATTCTTTATTATCAGATAACCAATAAAAACACATTGTGTTGCATTTTATATTGAAATGCTTAAACGCCCTAAAATCTGGTCAAAGAGATTCAAGTAATAGATACCTTTATATAAAAAAATAATTTTCTGTTTCTCGACTTTTTATGCATTTAAACAATATTTTTACGAAGATAACGTACCATACAAAGTGCTAGCAACATAATTAGATTAGTAATACCCAGAAAGAGACTTATAAAAAATTACAAACATTGAATTAAAAACTAACACAAACAGAAGGTTGTTGCAAAGAGACCGCTTAGTTGGGACAACTAAAGATGATCAACTACCGCTCTTTTTTTAGTTTATATTAAATACAGGTATTATCGATTTTTACAATTCCTCGTGCTCCGTATAATCTTCTAACACCGCATCAGTCATACGTTCTAAATGTTTGGCTTTGCTAAGATCTTTTAAATTACTGTAGGGGATATAGCTACAACGATCTGATAATGGTCCACTTTCTAGTAACGAAAATACTGGACGACGGATCTCTTGAAATACCTTTTCCTGCCGGCTGTCTGGGGCGACAATATGTAGTTTAATATTCATATTGGGTTGTAAGGCGAGTAAATCCGCCATGCGTAAAATACCCGAATACACCGAGGTGGTATGTTCTACTTCAAACGCGCGAGTGATAGAGCGCCCTTTTAACCAAATCACATCAATTTGTTCAATGGTATTTAAAGTGGTTTCATCATAATTCAGTGGTAATTTTTCTAATAATGCTTCGGTACCTTTTTTCCACTCTTTTAATACACGGCTGCGATCGGCTTTCGGTAGCCAAATTTTCATCCCCATACAGGTACCAATTTGGGCAAGTAACGCCTGCATTTTGATTGATTCACGTACCTCTGGGTTTTGGGTTGGCGCATCATCATCGACTAGCTCGCTATCGCTGGGCACTGATACCTTAACTACTTTCTCGGTTCGATTTACTGTATGCGTTTTTAATTTCTTTTGATCTTGTTCATTAAGGGGATAATCAGTGGTTATGTTATTTTGTTGTAATAGGCAGTTTGTTAATAACTTGCCATCTTTTTCGCTTATTTTATTTAAACTATTACGCAGCAATCCGGTCCAACGACTACTACTTTTATCAATGTTTTGAGTAAAAGAAAGGTGTTGCCAAATTTGGTCAGAATGAATAGGAATGGCTTGGGTTAATGGTAACCACACTTTAACACGAATATGAAAACGAACAATAAACGGATCATCCGATTCTAAAAAAAGTGGTGTGCTATCTTCATAAGGGCCATCAACCACTTCAAGCAGACCGCACCAGCGAGATAATCGAACCAGATAACAAATAAAAATATCCCCTGCTTTTACTTTTTCTGCCAGTGATTTTTGTCGAACCCGAAAACCGGATACTGTTTTATCTGAATTCATAAAAGCTTGATACGTTTCGGGTGAAAAAATATTGGTGTAGTAAGCCATAAATAATTATCCGTTTTTAATTAACCTTATTTTAATGGTTTGGGTCCATTTAAAAGTAATCAGTTAAATTGCTGTTTAATCTCGGTCATCCAACGTGGAAGTTCGTCATGTAAGGCGAGATTGAGCATAAATAAATTATCAATATCTTTATTTGCTTTGCTTAAATCAATCGTTTCAATCATTTCAGCAAAATAAGGCACAATATCCGATTTTGATAGTTCAAATTCAGTTATTGCTTGTAATAATAGCTTGCTATCAATACCCCATTCGTTAGCAAACTGGTTAACGGCATGTTTGATTTTATCGTTTTTCCAATTGGCAAATGCTTGATCAAAATGGACTTGGCTGGATAGGCGACCTGTTAATAATTCGGAATCGACAAATTCCTTTAATATTTTTGCTTGCTGATCTTCGCCCATTTGACTTAATTCTTGGATTTGTTCGTAGATAATGCGCCTAGTTTCGTCGTTAACGGTTTGCACACCATCAACATGCTTCACTTTAGATCCAATTAAGCTAAGAATATGGGCAGCATCAATCACCTGTGTGCCCGCTAATTTGGTTTTACCGATTAAAGTTGGTGCTACGATTGGCTTTTTAGTCGTATTATCTTTAGCGGTTAAGTTTTTAAATGCGCCAACATATTGCAACCAACGGTGCTCTGTCATGCCAAAAGTGGCATTATCCCATTGATATTCGTAATATTGTTGGACAATATTAAGCTGATCATCGGCAACTTTAAACGCTTTGCTAAATTCAGTTAGTTTTTTATCATCATGTTGAATTAATTGCCATTGGGTTGGATCGGCTAAGGTTAAAACTAATTGCTCCAAATCGTTAGCTAAAATTCGCACAGCAGTGGCATAGGTTTCAACAATCGCTTTGCTACTGCTACCACCACTACCATATAGCTCAAGGGCTTGGTTAACCATTTGTTCGGTCAGGCGTGGGGTTTGGAAATTTACAATTGTGCCAAACTCTTTGCTAGAACCAAACACGCGATTGGTGCGTGAATAAGCCTGAATTAAATTTTGTAGCTTTAAAGTGCGGTCAACATAAAGAGTATTGAGTCGTTTAGAATCATAGCCTGTTAATAGCTGATCAGCGACAATCACTAAATCAATATTTTTACCATTACGACCACTACCGCCACGGGTAGCACGCTCGACCACATCCTCAAAATAGGCTTGTTCACCATGCTTTTTATCACCGGCGATAAACTTAATGCCAGTAAACGCTGCGTAATCATTAAACATGGCACTGATAATTTCGGGATCGACATTATCTGGATCATTTTCGTTACCAAAGCTAAAGGTCATGGCGATATTGATTTTTTGCTGTTGGCTTGCAAGTTGTTTTTTAAATTCCTGATAATAGGCAATCACCCGTTCTTTATAAGCGACGGTTAAAATAGCATTAAATTGTTGCTGTTGAGATTGTGCTTGCCAGTTATTTAAAATCTCTGTAACCACTTGTGGTATATGAGTTTGATCATGATAAACTAATAGCTCTTTATCAATAGCTTGCTTTTCAACTTCGGTTTCGCTCCAGCTATGTACTAATCGGGCGATTTCGCGATCGGATTGTTCTGGTTTTTCGATTTTAATACGCTCAATAAGCTTATCGCGTAAATCTTCATAACTGCTAAATTCGCCAGTATTAATATAATCGACATGAAACCCGAGCACGTTGCCATCAGCAATGGCTTCATCAATGGTATATTGATGTAATTTAGGGCCAAATAACTTTTCGGTAGTGTTAATCACTTCGCTGTTTTCGTTTATTTTGCCTTTAATTTTGTTTTCATCAAAAAGCGGCGTACCAGTAAAGCCAAAAAATAGCCCATTTCTTCTAAAATGGCTTTTTATATCGCCCATCATATTTTTCATGGTGGAACGGTGTGCTTCGTCAACAATAAAGACAATTTTTTTATCGGCTAAGTGACTATCTTTACCCTCTTCAAGGGCTTTAACCAAATTATGCAGTTTAAAGATAGTGGTGACCACAATGCCATTTTGGCGCGTGCTAAGGTGTTTTCTAAGTTGCGCAGTGCTGTGCGTGTCATCAACCGTGACAGGCTCAAAGGCAGCATAGGCTTTAAAGTTATCACTGGTTCGGCTATCAAGTTCACGCCGATCAACCAAAAAGACCACTTTATCAAAATAAGCTCGAGTTGATAAAAATAGCGCAGTTTTAAAACTGGTGATAGTTTTACCCGATCCTGTAGTATGCCAAACAAAGCCGCCATGTGGTTTTTTATTGGGATTATCCCAACCAAATGCCGCCCCTTCTACTGCTTGTAAAGCAAAGACTTGATAAGGGCGCATTAGCATATGTCGGCGGTTTTCTTCCTCTTTGGCTTCATCAATGACTAAGTAGTCGCCCACCATTTGATGCGCCATGGGGATCATTAAAAAGTGTTCAATGACTTGTTGCCAATGATTGATCGGTTGATTGAATTTATTTGCCCAATGAAACACAAAGCTAGGGTTAAAGTCACTAATTGATTTAGGCGTGGCAAAGTAACGAGTTTCGATTTCACTACTTATTACCATCATTTGCGAAAAAGCCATAAAATTGTGGCTATATTCACCATCTCGATAGTAACGCTTAAACTGTTCAAATGCTTCGTCAAGGTTTTTATCGGTCCGTTTTTGTTCAATATTAATTAACGGTAAACCATTAATTAATAGCACCAAATCAAAACGGTTGCCGTTAGGGGTTTGTACCTCGCGGGCAATGCGATAACTGGAATCACCGCCACGCACTTCGGCTTTTTTAAAGATAGTTAAGGTAATTTGCTTACGGGTGATAAGCGGGTTATCATCGCGATAGATGCCATCAATTTTGCCTTTTGACTCTTCCATAGCGAGCAATTTTGCCGCTTGGTAACTGTTTTGTAGTTGGTTAACTTTTGCCATTACTTGGCTAAATTCGTTATCGGTTAATTCAACACCTTCAAGTTGATCGGCATTAAGCCGATTAAGTTCATTACGCCAATGGGTGACTAAATCATTAACGGTCACTTTATGTCGATTACCATCTAAAAAGTCAGGCGCCTGCCATTTCTGTTTTTCTAATTCCCTGACGAAATTTTCTTGAAAAATTTTTTCTGCGGCATCTTTTACAACCTGACTCATTCCTTAACTCCTTTTATACAAACATTTCGTTTAAATAGGCTTGTTTGATGTGTTTTAATTTATCTAATTTTTTTTGTTCTAAATTTATGTGCTTTTCTAATAAATTAAAAAATGTCGATATTTTATTTTGTTCAATTATATCCGTTAGTGTAATAAATAATGTTGACAAAGAGCTAGCATTAATATGTTTGACTGTGGTTCCTGTCACTAAGGGAAAAATTTTCTTATGATTAGCATTTATTTGATAGGATAAATATTCTGCACTAATTTCATCTGAAATTGTTGCAATTAGAGTATCACTACCAGCTCTTACATTTTTTTTAGTGATAGTAGTGGTTCGAGCCAGACCTCTAGGAGTAACATCTGACATAGGGAAAAGTAAAGAATTCTTTGGTATAATATGACCTTCATTACTTTTAGACCAATGAATTACATTATCAATTACGGGAGAAAATTTATATAAGTCAGCATAGTGTATTACTGGATGTCCGTTATCTTCATTATTTAACACATCTTTTGCTAAATTAGCTCCCTTACTCCATATCGTCACATCCCCTAATTTGTTAGGCGTCCAATCTTCACAAAAAACACTAAACCGCAATCTAGGCTTTAATTCCCCCTCATTCGGAAACATTTCCCTTAGATAAGCTGATTTTAGGGTTTTGGCTTTTTCCAATTTTTTTTGTTGAGTATTAATAAGGTTATCAAGTTTTTGGAAAAAAATTCCAATAATTTTCTGTTCATCAATATTCGGAATAGTAGCATGCAGCTCGGATATGATTTTTTTATTTAATCCTCCACGAGAACCATCCCCAGAAGAAATCGAACGTAATTCTTCATATCTCATACCTAAATTTTGAAATAAAAACTCTGAATCAAGTTTTTCATTTGGTACTACTGCTGCAATAGACTGATTTGTTGTTATTTGTAATTCATTTATTGCGACTTTTCCTCTAGTTTTTCCTTGTCCTGCTAATGCGATAAGAATTGACTTCTCTTTTATCCAGCGTGCACTAGAACTATCAAATCCTTTTTGGGAAATCATATTATCTGTAGAAAAAATTCTTTTCTTATTTATTTCGCCAGAAGACATCCATGGAACTTCTTTCGGCATCCAAAAATCTTTAATTTGAGTACTAGGAGTACCACCAGTTAATATTTCAGCATATTCATTGAGTTGTTTTAAAAGACTCCAAGCCTCTCTATCCTCAAACGCCTTAAACCGCCGCTTAGGAATTAATTTCTTACTTTGACTCATTGCGTTACCACCAGATCTTGCATCATTGCTTGTAACTCGGCTTCGAGTTGTTCGATCTCTTTATCAATCGAAGTTAAGGTGTCTTGATAACGTTCGTTTAACATTTGCAGGGTTTTTAATTCGGCTTTAATCGGTTTTTCGATTAATTCGCTCAGTAACACAATGGTATTACCAAACCATTTTTTAGACATTAGTGTGTCAATTTCTTGATCCGTTAAGCTCAAAATCCGTTCTTGTACCGCTTCTTTTAATGCCAATTCGTCCGCTTTAATTTGTTTACTTAATGTCAATTTTTGGCTGATTAATTTATCCACTTTTTTAAGTGTTAAATATGCTTCAGCATCTTTTGGTGTCTCTTTTAACTCTTGTTTGAGTTTTTTATTATCAAATGTATCAAGCGGTTCGTCATCATCATTCTTTTTCAATGATTCATACAGCGCATCGTACTCAGGGCTGTCTTCGACTTTGGCTGCTTCAATAAGATCCGCAAGTTCGCTTTCTAGCGTTTGGATTTGCTGTTTATTGTGGTCGATATTAGCTAATTCATCGGCATATAATTCCGTAGCAATTAATTCGCTTGGAATCAGACTGCTGATAAAGCCGTCTTGCTCAGACCGTTTTTTAGCACCGCTACCTTTGTTGACCATATTCGGTACTCGGTTACGTGCTGCGGTATAAAAATCAGTTGCGGCAATAATTTCAGCGTCATGGAGTAATGTATTTTGCCAAATTTCGGCAATAATCTGATAGCCGTCATAGATATCAAGATGATTAAAGCTTGCTAGTAAGATTTTTATATCGTTTAACATTACTTCCATCAGCGGGTGAATCTGTTCAGGATCATTAATTGCAATGATTTGTGACCAATAGCGGTCAATATAAGCTTGCGTTTGCTTCGCTAATTGCTCAGATTGTTGTAGAACACGTGCATCATTTAAAATTTTAGCGCTTAATTGACTAATCTCTTCTTTTAAAATGAAATATTTCGGACGAACAGGCTCTAATGCCGACTGTAATAGATCGGGGGTGGTGGCGCGGATAACCGCCAGTTGCTCAATATTGTGCTGTGGTATACCACCTAATAAATGACCTTCAACGTCGTGAGCAATATCATCATCAATGGCATCAATATAGCGGGGGATATTGAGGTTGTATTCATTGGCGATAATCTCTTGGCGAGTGGCTAAATGGCTATAGCCAGCTTGCTCTTGACGTGATACATAAGTATCAACAATTTTGGCGATGTCTTTTTCTTGCAAGACATTTTGCTTACCGACTTTGATAAAGGTATTTGAGGCATCAATGATTAATACCGGATCGCTGAGCTGTCGATTCTTCTTCAACACTAAAACCACAACGGGGATGCCAGTGTTGGTAAACAGGTTGCTTGGCAAGCCGATTACGGTATCAATGTAATTCTTTTCTAATAATCGTTTGCGGATTTCTCCTTCGGCTGCACCACGGAATAAGATTCCATGGGGTAATACAATTGCCATGGTACCGCTTTGTCCTAAATGGAATAGTCCATGTAATAAAAAGGCAAAATCACCTTTTGAATCAGGCGGCAATACGCCAGCTATTTCAAAACGGGGATCGCTCACTTTTAGCCCTGCACGATTCCAGTTTTTTACCGAATATGGGGGATTCATTACCACCGCATCAAATTGGACGCCCTCGCTAGGACGTTCAGGATCTTCAGGCCAATCATGGGCTAAAGTATCGCCATTTCTGATAGTCATTTTATTGGGTTTAACTTCATGCAGTAATAAATTCATCCGCACTAGATTATAGGTGGCGGTATTTTTTTCTTGACCGTAATAGGTTAAGCTTTGTTGTGCTTGTTTAGTTAAATGTTTTTTAACTGTTAGCAGTAATGAACCAGATCCAACCGTCGGGTCATAAATCGAACGGATAATTGGTGTTTTGGCGGCGATTTGTGCCATCACTTCACTTACTTGGCGAGGCGTATAGAATTCCCCCGCTTTTTTACCCGATTCCATGGCAAATTGCCCAATCAGGTATTCATAAGCATCGCCTAATACATCGCCTTTTTGCAAAGTGACCATATCAAGATCGGCAAATAATAAGATTAAGGCTTTAATATTTTTACTGCGTTCATGTAAATTACTACCAAGAGCGGTATCGGTTAAATCTAAGGTTGAATTAGAAAATAGATTTTTAAAGTCATCGGCATCTTTGCTATTGGCAATTGAACGTTCAAAGTGATTTAAACTGTCGATCACTTTTTGCACTTCAAAATTGCCTTTATTAATATCCGCGATCCAAGTTTGATAAAGATGCTCGGGTAAAACATAATAACCCAACGTACGTTGTAACATGCTTTCTAATTGAGGACCACGTTCAGCCATACCATTGTAATAATTGGTGATAAGCTCGGACTCGGTGATCTCATCTCGGGTTGTCATCGATTTAAATGCAGCTAATGTTTTATCGCTTAAAAATTTATAAAACATTAAACCTAACATATAATCTTTATAACGGCTGGCATCCATCGAACCACGCAGCTCATTGGCGCCATCCCATAATCGACTTTTAATCTCTTCAGATGTAATCACAACGTATTAACCTCGTTTGCTAATGTTATCTTGGTATAAAAACAGGGTTATTTTTAATGGTTTTATAACCAACCTAGTTTGCGCTGTATTTTAGCGATAATTAGCGCAAAATCCTAGCTAAATCAGTCAAAGTCAATATCGCTGTAAAATAGGGAAGAAAAGATATTATGCAGAGGGTATCTGGAAGCTTGTTATTTGATAGAATGTATTTAAATTGGAAATTATGTGATAACCCAATACAATATGTATTACTTTTATCAATGGTTAGGTTTTATTTGTACGTTAATGAATTTTTAGCTTGAGTATTCTAAACAAGGAGCGATTTCAAAAGATGAAACAAGTTGGAAAAAAGAAAATGATTTTCTTTTTTAGTCCTGACAATTACTTATCTCAATGGTACCCTTGCCATTTTGTCATTGATAATATTACATTTACTAGTGCAGAGCAGTGGATGATGTATGCTAAAGCATTGTTATTTCAAGATGTAGAAAGCGCCAATACCATTTTATCTATCACTTCCTCGAAAATGCAAAAGCAGATCGGGCAAGCTGTGCGTAATTTTGATGAAACGATATGGGATAACAATAAGAAAAAAATTGTTTTTAAAGGTAATTATGCAAAGTTTTCTCAAAATGCGGAGCTTAAAAAATCGTTATTATCAACCAAAGATAAAGTTTTAGCAGAAGCCAGCCCTTATGATAAAGTTTGGGGAATTGGTTTAAGCATGGATGATGAAATGCGATTTAATATGGCCAAATGGCGAGGAAAAAACTTATTAGGTGAAGTTTTGATGGCAGTGCGCAAGGCATTAAAAGAACAATCTAAATTAAGTTATTAAATAAGGCGGACTTACATTTTTAGGTATATTTTCCCCAATAAGTAGATTTGTATACTCAAATACCATATTACCTGAAGCCTTATCGACAATAATTTACTGCTTTTCACTAAAGTCTAAACAAAATTATTCTCGCTTGGTAGGGCAATTTACCGTAGGCAACACTTTACGAGAGTATCGATAAAATGACCCAAAGGGATCCTTTCGATCCCTTTGGGTTATGGCTCTGGGTTAATGTGTTTCACTAAACGCTAAAAACGTTTAAAACGAGGTACAATGCTAAACAATAAATAAAAGTGTAAAGGGTTTAAAAATTTTTTCTGAGTTATTCTACTAGCTATTGTTTAACATAATCCTCTATAACTACTCAAAAAACTTAATCACGCTATTTTAGTGTGATTATTCAGTAACAATGGTAAAGCGTTGCTTAATATGTTTAGCGTTTTCTGCTTCATCAATCATTGCAATGGCGTAATCGGCATAGCTAATTTGGCTCCGACCTTTATTATTGAATAACACTTGCTCACCGCCAGCTTTATAGTGGCCTGTTCTTGCTCCATCCGCAATAAACTCAATAGCAGGGCTTAAATAAGTCCATTGCACATCATCACATTTTCTAAGTTCATCAAGCGCATTAGCCATATTAGTCGCTAATGGTTTAAATTGATCAGGAAATTCAGGTGTATCGACTAAACGAATAGTATTTTCTGGATTAACGTATAAGCTTCCTGCACCACCTACAACTAATAATCGATTAGGTCTATTTTTTAAAATATCAGTAAGGTGTTTTAAGCTGGTTTGATGTAATGGCAATGATTCTGGTGTCCATGTGGCAAAAGCATCGACAATCACATCAAAAGGCTTTAAATCTTCATAAGTCAGATCAAACAGATCTTTAACCAATACTTTTGCTTTTGGATCGACGTGAGAAGTTGGCTTACGTACAATCGCCGTGACATCATGCCCACGTGAAAGCGCTTCTTTAACAATTAATGAGCCTGATTTACCGCTTGCACCAATTACAGCAATTTTCATTGTATACTCCTTTCGTATTGTTTAAATTAATATTTTTTAAATTTAATAAATATCTTTTCGAAAAAATTAGTTACTAAATAAGTATTTTTAGATTAGTATTCAAC
>NZ_LZGZ01000342.1:0-6513 GCF_001690515.1 Gilliamella sp. Fer4-1
TCGGAAAACGCTGAAGGTTTAGATAATAATGATATAAAACAATGGTTTGTTTCTAGATATTTGCATAGCGCGCATGCTAATAATTTAACTGATGTTCAACAAGAAAACATTAAATTAGCAATAAGCTGTTTTTCGTTACTTGATAATAAGGTTACATTTTATAAAACTACTACTCAAAATGAGATAATTGTAAAAACACCTACAGGAGAAATATATTTTGAGCTTTTATCTTCTGGATTTAGGTCTATTTTATTTATTTTATTGGGCATAATTAAAGAAATTGAATATCGATTCCAAAACAACAATGTTTTAGCATCAGACTTTAATGGAATTATTCTAATTGATGAGATAGAGTTACACCTTCATCCTGAATGGCAAGGTAAAGTTTGCAGCGTTCTTACAAAAACATTTCCGAAAGCCCAATTTATCATCAGTACGCATAGCCCTCACGTTATTCAAACCGCCGAGGCGAACGAAGTTATAGCTTTATCTGGGCAGAATGGTCATTTAGAAAAAAGAACCTTAGATATCGCCCCACATGGCTTTAAAGGATGGACAGTTGAGGAAATTCTTACTGATGTAATGGGTATGAGAGATGTTCGAACAGAAAAATATAGGGAAGTTTACACAAAATTTAGTAGGGCGCTAGATGATAATGATATAAAAGCTGCTACTGAAGCTCATAACGAATTAGATAAATTACTTCATCCTACATACCCTTTAAGAGCACTTTTTAAAATGCAATTGGATGGGCTTAAGGGTTAATCCATGATTAAGTTAGAAAAAGGGAAAAAACCCGATTACTTAAGCGATGATAAAGGTTCAAGAACTAATAGAAAGGTATAAGTCTAATTCTGATACTGTATGGAATCACGAAAAAATAAAGGAGCGATTATTAGAAAGCAGCAACTCTAAATGCGCTTATTGTGAATGTCAATTACAGATTGAAGATTCATACGTTGAAGTTGAGCATTTTAAATGTAAAAAACGATATCCTGATGAAGTCGTAAATTGGGATAATTTGTTACCTTCATGTAAAAGGTGTAATCTCAGAAAAGGGAGTTTGGATGTTGTTATAACACCTATTATAAATCCTTATGAGGATGATCCTAAATTACATTTATCTATTCAAGCTTGTCGTTTGTATCCAAAAGAAAATGCAGGCTCAAAAGGTGACAATACTATTAAAAAATTGGCTTTAAATGACTATGAACGATTGTTGCAATCAAGATTCGAGGCTTCAAATCGTATAAATAAATATATAGACGATTTAGTTAATAATAAAAGTAATATTGATTATGTTAGAAATAATATGATCACAACACTGGAACTGTGCCAACCAGATAAAGCTTTTTCTGCTTTTCTCGCTTTTACTTTGCTTAATAACAAAGATACAAAAATAATCAAACAAGTTTTAATCGATAATGACTTATGGGATGATGATCTTAATGAAATGTATGAAACCTGCAAAAAAATAGCCCTAGACTCTAGATAACTTATCGTTAACCAACCAAATTCAATTAAACCACCTTCGGGTGGTTTTTTATTACCTAAATTTCTATAAGAGGTTTTTATGTCATTTGAAGCAGGAAGTATATATTACACAATTGATGCTAAAACAGGGGCTTTATTAACAGCCGATAAACAAGTGTCTAGTTTTAACAAAAGAGCACAAGAGGGGTTTGAACGAACAGCGGCGTCAATGAGCAAGCTAACACAGATTGCTAAAGCTGTATCTGCTGCTTTGGTTTCTAGCCAAATCATTGCATATGCTCAAAGTTGGAACGAGCTAGAAGACCGCATTCAAAACACGGGTGCTACAGCATCACAAACTAAAGATATTTTAGACCAGCTTTTAGCTACATCAGACCGAAATGGTCGCACAATTGAAGAATCATCAGAGTTATATATTCGCCTTTCTAATTCTATGAGTGAGCTGGGTTATAGCACTCAGAGTACATTGTCTTACATAGATACGTTATCCAACTTGATGACAATCAATAAAACTAACGCATTAAGCGCAGAATCAGCTATCAACGCTTTAACTAAAGCGCAGATGAAAGGGAAACTGGCTGGTATCGATGCAATGTCTGTTTTTAGTGCAATGCCTAGCGTTCTTAAAACACTAGGGAAGCAGTTAAATAAAACAGAAGCAGAGGTCAGACAAATGGCTTCTGATGGCAAGTTATCTATGTCAGACTTTACTGATGCAATGATAGCTGCGCAAGAAGAAACTGCGGCGCTTGCTGATAACATGCGAAATACCGTACAAGACGGCATCAATCGTGTTACCAACAATCTTAAGAAATATCTTGGCGAACTCAACAACTCAACTGGCGCAACTAAGGTTTTAGTTGATTCGCTGATTCTAATGTCTCAGCACGTTGATATTTTGATGACTGGTGTCGGTGCGCTTGCTGCGATTTACGCAGGGAAATATATCACATCGCTAGCTAATGCGACTAAGCAGAGTGCGGAGAAAGTGATTAATGATATAAAACTTGCTCAAGCTGAAAAAGCGGCAGCACAAGCAGCACTACAGCAAGCACAAGCCGAGCTTGTTCACTTGAGAGCTGTACAACAATCATTGTCAGCACAGCTAAAACTAGCACAAACCGAAAAAACTAGAAACGCAATTAGAAAACAGTTAAAAGCCAACACTGATGCCTTAACTGCTGCTACAAATCAGCAGACAGCAGCGCAAGCAAGACTTGATGTAGCGATGAAAGCAACATCTTTTGCAGCAAATGGTTTAAAAAGTGCCATGGCTTTGTTAGGTGGACCTGCGGGTCTACTATTACTTACGGCTGGTGCGCTAGTAACATGGTCGAGTAAAGCAGCAGAAGCGAAACAAAAGGCTTTAGAGTTAACTGATGAAGTAGCAGCTTTAGCAGAAAAATATAAAGGTTTATCTAAAGCACAAAGAGAAGCGTTTGCTATAGATTTAAAGAAACAAATTTTTGAACAGAATAAGGCGATTGAAGGGCAAGTAGAAGAACTTGATAAAATTAATAAAAAACTAGAGTTAACAAGAAGTGGCAGAGCAACATATGGCAGAGGGAATAATCGACAAGAAAAAATTGCTGACTTAGAAAAAAGAAGAGAAGAAATTAAAAAAACAATTGCTGTAATGCAGGAAGGCTTCAATAAAGCAGTTGATCTCTTGGACGAAGTTATAGTAAAAAACTATGAATCAGCGAATGCTTCTAATAAAGCCGCTAAGTCTGGAGAAAATCTATCCAAAAATTGGGATGACGCATCAAAATCAGAGATTGATAAAAAACTGGCGAGCATATCAAAAGAGCTTGATATTGCAACGCTAAAATCACAAGGAAATAGTGAAGCAGCGTTTGTGTTAGATGGGCTTTATTCGGCTTTGGGCAAGAGAGCAGATGAGTATAAAGACGACCTAATGGCTTTAGCTTTGGGTCAAGCTAACTTTACTAAGTTAACAAATGACCAAGTCGCAGCCTTGCAGCCACTGGTAGCTCAGCTAAAGGCGCTATCGGTTGAAAACAATAAAATTAAAAGTAGCAACAAAAAAGGCACAACTAAAAGTTACGCAGAAGAAGTAAAAGAGCTTAGCGATAAGTTAGCCGTTGCTAAATTGGAGGCACAAGGTCTTACTGTTGAAGCTGAATTACTTGCGATCACCCAAAAAATGGGCGGTAAAGTCACTGCTGAACAAACGGAAAAGCTAAAGGAGCTGATTAAAACATCTCAAGCGTATAAAAATTTAGGTTTGCTGAAAAGCCCAATTGAAGCCGAAGAAGATTCATTTAAACAATCTAAAAAATCATTAGATGTATTACGTAAAGAGGGAGAAATAAAAACTCAAGAAGAATACAACGCTAAGCTTGAACAACTTGAGCAACAACATCAGATAAACATGGCTAAAATCAAATCTGATGCTGTTGTATCTAAAATTGACGACGCTGTAGCACAAGTTGATCCAGTCCAAGCCCTTAAAAATGAAAATGATAGAAAACTTGCTTTGATTCAAGAGTTTGAAAAGCAGAAATGGATCACCGAAGAAAACGCAATAGCTTTACGTGAAGCAGCTAATCATCAGTACGAACAAAATCGTATCAATGCACAATGGGAAATTTGGCGAAATCAGAGTGATGCTAACGAGTTTTTAGCGTCATCACTTGAGGGATTAGCAAGTAGCGCAACAAGTACAATATCTGGGCTGATGTCTGGCACAATGACGGCGACACAAGCAATGCAGAACTTTGCTAATGTGATTTTGAACGAAGCGATAGGCTCACTTGTTCAAATGGGTATGCAATATGTTAAGAACGCAATTGTAGCTAAAACAACTTCGGCAGCAACAACGGCGGCACAAGTAGCCGAAGCTACGTTATTAGCAGCAGCATATCAACCCGCTGCTATGTATGCCTCAATCGCAACGCAGGGCGCGGCAGCAACTACAGGCGCAACATCGTACGCAACAGCTATCGGTTCAATGAAAGCTCTGGGTATAGCTTACGGAGGGGGAAGACTTCGAGGCGGTGGCGTTGATGTTGGGAAAGCTTATAGAGTAAATGAAAGCGGAGAACCTGAATTGTTTGTCGCACACGGAAAGCAATACATGATACCGAACAAAAACGGGGAAGTTATCCCGTCTAATAAGTTATCCCGAGGCTCAGCAAGCAGAACAATCATAAATAATATTACGCAAAATATCTCTTTCGGTGAAGGGCAAGACAATAAAGAAGCCGCTAACGAGACAGCTAGAATGCTGAAACAAGCACTAAGAAGTGTAATTCAAGAAGAGCAAAGACCTGGGGGGCTGCTAAATCGGCGTTGATTTGATGGGCAAAATTTCATACCATTACCGAAATTTAATTAAGGAGATGGTATGAAAAAAATATTTTTAGTTGGTTTTATTAGTTTGCTTTTGGTTGGTTGCAATGAGGACAAATCTAATTCTAGCTCAATTCCTCCCGAATGTGATTCAGAGGCAACAATAACAGGGAAGAGTTATCCTGTTTTATGGAAAAGCATTTTATATAAAAAAAATGGAGGAGAAATGATTCCCATAGTTAATGAAGCGTATAAAAAAAGGACAGGAGAAACTGATTATTTATCTGTAGATTCTTCTACGAGCGTGATTGAGGAATGTGTTAATGGGGACTTTTCATATATTAGATTAACATCCCCTGATTATTTGATTGAAACTCATAAAGGATGGATTAAACAATCTGATTTAGATAAAGGTCAGAAATTGGAAGATCCATATATTAGAAGTATTGACAGCCTTGTTACATCGTACCAGTATAAACCTGACGATTTTGAGGAATTAAGAGATTTGCTTGGTAGTGATTTTGATAAAGTTAATAAATTGAGATACGTTGCAGCTAAGGTGGTTGTTGATAGTGGAAAATGTGAATATGTGACTGATTCTAATATTGATGTTATGAATATGGGTACCAAGGATAATTTAAGATTCGTTGTTGAATGTAAAAATAATACAAGAATTTCGATAGATGAAAACACTATAAATAATGGAGGTAGCATCAAAACCCAGTTAGAGCAAGCGATCCCTAAAGATCTAGCAATTGATAAATGTAATAATTTGATTAAAGGTAAAGCTAATAAATATGGAGAGATCGATTTATACTCTTTGACGGGTACAAGTTATGACGTCAATAAAACAAATGGCAATGCAACCGTTGATGTTTATTTTGATGTAAAAAATAAATTTGGCAATAAAGAAAGCTTTAAAGCCAGATGTTTGTTTGAAAGCGGATCATGGAATGAAGAGATTGTTATCAAAAACAGATAATTATTAATTGAAAGTTGTAAATTGCACTTGGCTAACAAATTTCATACTATTAATCAAAATTACTTATAGGAGAATAGAGTGAAGAAACTTATATTAATTGGTTTATTTGGCTTGGTTTTAACCGCTTGTAGCACTGTGAAATATAATTATGTAGCTGAAACAAAACAAATAAGCTATCCCGATTTGAATGTTGTTACAAAAACCTTTATTGGCGATGATATGGTTAGACAGGGCACAGTAGCGTCAAGGGATGTTATTTATTTTCCTCAAACTACAGTTGTTAGCAGAGGGGTGGATTTTACTATTCATGCCGGAGAATACCCTAAAGTAGGTGAAGATCAAAAGTATCTATTTTTTGGTTTAAATGAGTTAAATTCTGGAGTAACAGTGGGTAAATCAACCTTTGCTGATTTACCTGTAGGGATTAGAACTAATAAAAAAGATAATGACCTATGCATTGTTACTGTTAGTGGTGGCTCTTTATGTAACAGTAATTCTTCATTTTCGTACCAAAAGAAAAATGTAACTTATCAAAATGCGTTCCAGCAGATACTAATCTATAACGGTAAAGTAGGGCATAAGATTAACATCGGGTATAAAGAATTTAATAAGGATTTTTCTCGCCCTGCATTTTCAAATAATGTTGAATATGACTTATCAGAATCAAAAATTATAAGATATAAAGGTGCAGAATTAGAAATAATAAAAGCAACTAATCAATT
>NZ_LZGZ01000343.1:0-1669 GCF_001690515.1 Gilliamella sp. Fer4-1
AAAAGCAAAATAAATATCAGGATGTGTTTGTTGTAAATATTGCAATATATTAGTTAAATATACATTTTTATTTATTGCTGCTATAGCTTCAAGAAGCCCTTTCGGCACCTGCCACCAAGGCGAAGTTTGCACCGCTTGCTCAACCGGTACATGCACCACATGTGATTGGTGATTAATCCAGTAAAAAGCAAAAGCAGGCAGCACGTCTTGCCAGCTATCGGTAAAATAATCAAGCATGATTGACAAGTATTCGCCATCCCAATAGCGAAAAAACACTGTTTCACCATCGGGCATAATGGCTTGGGTTAGGCTACGTAAATGGGCGCAGATGTCTGCAAAGGGTAAATGAGAGCGTGCCAGCCAGCCCCAGTCTTTGTGCTCAGTGTTATTAATCCAATCTAAAAAAGGGCTATGCTCATCAAGTCTCACTAGCATGGGCATAACAGAAAACCAGTGCTCGTAAGGCGTGCCAGTATAAAGACCATAGGGCGTTTGTGAGCCATCAGTGATATAGTAGTTTTTAACCGCTTGCGCATCACTGACATTAGAAAGTACGGCATACAAAGGCATGGCAGAGGTAGCGGTAATCGTGCGCCATTGAGACAGTGGCATAGCTAGCATAATCTGCCCCTTGCATTGCACAATAAAACCCGTACTACTAAAAATCCGTTTAACTTATAAAAGACAAGAAAGGGATATTGAATAAGGCGATTGATGATTAAAGCAATATGACTAACAGCGAGCTCCATGATATTTACCTAAATTCCTTTAGAAAGTATTAAGAAACCGAAAAATAAAGGTATTTTTAGCTAAGATAAGATTATTTTTTATTCTATGCAACCTTTTTTAGTCTATTTTTGTTATTTTTTTAACAATAAACCTAGATTAGTTATGCTCGATACTTGTATTTTCAGCGCTTTGCCATGTTTAGTAAGGTGATTTAGGTAAATAATCGGTTTTATGTTATAGATTAATAATATTTGATTTCATACCTACCAATTACATCAAAAATATGATCATAAGTGCTAAGTATTATGCGTTGTTTACCTGCTTTATGAACTTCATCGACTAAATCAAAACTAGATTTTGAATATTTTTCGTAGGGATACTCATCTATTTCATAAATAGACAAACGGTCAATATCATTAAACATAAATGTCACTTTAACTTCAGGAACATTTAAAATCTCTGGTTTGCAACCTGCCAATGACAATGACGTATCAACAACCAAGGTGAATGGATAACATTCTAATTTAACATCAGATAAAATTAATGCATTTCGTGTGTAAATAATACCGTATTTTGTTTGTATTTCTTTTGTATTCATATCCCCTCTATTTTTAATTAAAAGGCAGCAGTCGAATATTTAAAGACCGCTATTAACCATTGCCATACAGATAACATCTTAGATATTTTAGCGTTTATAGTAACATTGTCGTTTATTGTTTAAAAGTTGAAGAAGTTAAAGCACTTCAACTTTGCCAACTAGCTTAAAACCTTCATAAATATTCATTGTAAATCCTTTTTCGAGTAAAAAACTTGGCGCATCCTCTACTAAAAAATAGGCTTTTCCAAAGCCAACTCTTTGGTCGGGTTCTAATAGTTCGCAACGTTGCACATTTAACACTAATGACCAAGATGATATATCACCACTTTTACCTTTCATTGG
>NZ_LZGZ01000344.1:0-39664 GCF_001690515.1 Gilliamella sp. Fer4-1
CAGGTTCCCCTACGGTTACCTTGTTACGACTTCACCCCAGTCATGAACCACACCGTGGTAAACGCCCTCCCGAAGGTTAAGCTATCTACTTCTGGTGCAACCCACTCCCATGGTGTGACGGGCGGTGTGTACAAGGCCCGGGAACGTATTCACCGTGACATTCTGATTCACGATTACTAGCGATTCCGACTTCATGGAGTCGAGTTGCAGACTCCAATCCGGACTTAGACGTACTTTATGAGGTCCGCTTGCTCTCGCGAGGTCGCCTCCCTTTGTATACGCCATTGTAGCACGTGTGTAGCCCTGGTCGTAAGGGCCATGATGACTTGACGTCGTCCCCACCTTCCTCCGCTTTATCAACGGCAGTCTCCTTTGAGTTCCCGGCCAAACCGATGGCAACAAAGGATAAGGGTTGCGCTCGTTGCGGGACTTAACCCAACATTTCACAACACGAGCTGACGACAGCCATGCAGCACCTGTCTCACAGTTCCCGAAGGCACTCCCATATCTCTACAGGATTCTGTGGATGTCAAGACCAGGTAAGGTTCTTCGCGTTGCATCGAATTAAACCACATGCTCCACCGCTTGTGCGGGCCCCCGTCAATTCATTTGAGTTTTAACCTTGCGGCCGTACTCCCCAGGCGGTCGATTTATCGCGTTAGCTTCGGAGCCCATCACTCTAGGCAACAAACTCCAAATCGACATCGTTTACAGCGTGGACTACCAGGGTATCTAATCCTGTTTGCTCCCCACGCTTTCGCATCTCAGCGTCAGTATCTGTCCAGAAGGCCGCCTTCGCCACCGGTATTCCTCCACATCTCTACGCATTTCACCGCTACACGTGGAATTCTACCTTCCTCTACAATACTCTAGTTAACCAGTTTTAAGTGCAATTCCTAGGTTGAGCCCAGGGCTTTCACACCTAACTTAATTATCCGCCTACATGCCCTTTACGCCCAGTCATTCCGATTAACGCTCGCACCCTCCGTATTACCGCGGCTGCTGGCACGGAGTTAGCCGGTGCTTCTTCTGTAATTAACGTCAATTGTTGCACCTATTAGATACAACACCTTCCTCATCACCGAAAGTACTTTACAACCCGAAGGCCTTCTTCATACACGCGGCATGGCTGCATCAGGGTTCCCCCCATTGTGCAATATTCCCCACTGCTGCCTCCCGTAGGAGTCTGGACCGTGTCTCAGTTCCAGTGTGGCTGGCCATCCTCTCAGACCAGCTAGAGATCGTCGCCTAGGTGAGCCTTTACCCCACCTACTAGCTAATCCCATATGGGTTCATCAAATGGCGCATGGCCCAAAGGTCCCATGCTTTGGTCTCTCAACTTTATGCGGTATTAGCAGTCGTTTCCAACTGTTGTCCCCCACCATTCGGCAGATCCCCATACTTTACTCACCCGTCCGCCACTCGTCATCAAGTGCAAGCACTTATGTTACCGTTCGACTTGCATGTGTTAAGCCTGCCGCCAGCGTTCAATCTGAGCCATGATCAAACTCTTCAATTTAAAGTTTGATGCTCAATAACTGTCTCTGACATATTCAAATGAATCTTCAGTGTCACTTATCAAGACTTAATTTTTTAGTCCGTAGACTTTAATCTTTTGTCTCGCAAGTGCCCACACAGATTGTCTGTTTCTTATTTTTAAAGAGCTAACAGCTTTTCTAAATCAACCTTCCGTTAATTTACTTCGCTGTCTTAAGGGTTGCGTATACTACGCTAACCTTTTTTATTCGTCAAGATCTTTTTTTCAAAATTTTTGATCTTACTTTTTTCACTAACTTGCCTCAGCTTTTCGCTGACGCCGTGTCAGTGGATGCGCATTATAGGGACTTCATTTTTTTTGGCAAGCAAAAATATCCAATTACGTATTTGAATGAATGCTCTTTAAACACCATGAACATTAATGCATTGATAATTATTGAGATTATATTTAGCTAATTTCAAAGCTAATTTTTCAACATATTGATTATGTGCTGTGCTGATAATAATATTTTCTTTTAATGGCGCTTGAATTTTATTAAGGTGAAATTTTTCATTTAGCAGATTATAAGCTCGATTCGCAATTGCACTACCTGAATCAATAAAGGTCGCATTAGGGAAAATGATCTTTAATTCATCTTTAATAAATGGGTAATGAGTACAACCCAATACGATTGTATCTGGGATGATTGGTAAATAGATCCATGGCTGTAATAAATCTTTAAGTTGTTGCATATTTACGGCAATACCTTGCAGCTTATTTTCAGCAATAAGAGCTAATTCAGATAAACCAAGTAGCTCAACGTTGCAATTAGGCGCAAATTGTTGAATTAAATTGGCAGTATAGGATCTTTTGATTGTCGCTTTTGTCGCTAATAGTCCTATGCATTTATTTTTAGTTATTTGACTAGCTGGCTTAATTGCTGGTACAACACCAACAATAGGAAAAGAAAATTTAGAACGCAAACTCGGCAAACAAATAGTACTAGCCGTATTGCATGCAATAATCGCTAAATCAATTGAGTAAAATTTAGTAATAGCTTCTATAACCGAATTGACTCTATTAATTAAAAATGTCGGTGATTTATCTCCATAAGGAAATTCTTCATTATCAAATGCATAAATATAACGCGCATTCGGCAATTTATTATAGATCTCATTATAAATAGATAATCCGCCAATACCTGAATCAAACACTAGCACTGAAGGTGCCCGACTTACAATATTCATTTTAGCTCTAGGTCATTAGATAATTCAAAAACCGCAATATCGTAAATTGATTAAAAATTAATGCAAGCCATTTTATTTAAACAAGCATTACATTTTATCTATGACAATTATTTGGCTAGACGTCTAGATGGTAAAACTGCTAAAATAGTTATTTAGATTAAAGCCGAATATTATATTTTAAGCAATATACAAAAATAATGCTAAGGGGGGGTATTCCATGTCAGAATTTTTATTTACTTCAGAATCCGTTTCAGAAGGTCACCCAGATAAAATTGCCGATCAAATATCTGATGCAGTGCTTGATGCTATATTAAAACAAGATCCAAAAGCACGAGTCGCATGTGAAACCTATGTAAAAACAGGCATGGCTTTAGTCGGTGGAGAAATTACTACTTCAGCTTGGGTTGATATAGAAGAGTTAACTCGGAAAACCATTAATGATATTGGTTACACTAGCTCAGAGATGGGATTTGATGCTAATTCATGTGCTGTTCTTAATGCAATTGGCAAACAATCTCCAGATATTAATCAAGGAGTAGATAAGCAAAATCCACTTGAGCAAGGCGCTGGTGACCAAGGTATTATGTTTGGTTATGCAACAAACGAAATGCCAAACTTAATGCCTGCGGCAATTACTTATGCACATGAGCTTATGCGCAGACAATCAGAAGTTAGAAAAAATGGCACGCTTCCTTGGTTGAGACCGGATGCCAAAAGCCAAGTCACGTTAATTTATGAAGATGGAAAAATCAAAGGTGTTGATACAATTGTTTTATCGACACAACACTCCACAGATATTGAGCAAAAAGCATTACATGAAGCTGTTATGGAAGAAATCATTAAACCAACATTACCAGCTCAATGGTTAACAGCAAGAACAAAATACTTTATTAATCCAACGGGACGCTTTGTTATTGGAGGACCAATGGGAGACTGTGGACTAACTGGCCGCAAAATCATAGTGGACACATATGGAGGTGCTGCGCACCATGGCGGTGGCGCATTTTCAGGAAAGGATCCGTCAAAAGTTGACCGCTCAGCGGCTTATGCTGCCCGCTATGTTGCCAAAAATATTGTTGCTGCTGGGCTTGCTGACCGATGTGAATTACAAATATCTTACGCAATTGGTATTGCAAATCCTACATCAATTTATGTCAATACTTTTGGTACCGAAAAAATCAATCACGATAAAATTGTTTCATTGATTAAAGAATTTTTTGACTTAAGACCTTATGGATTAATTCAAATGCTTGATCTTATTCAACCAATTTATCAACAAACGGCAAGTTATGGTCATTTTGGCCGAGATATTTTTCCTTGGGAAAAAACTGACAAGGCAGCACTACTTCGCGATGCAGCAGGATTATAAGCGCATACCAATTTATTTACATAATCAAATAATGGCTTGTTTAAGAACTCACTTAATGCAAGCCAATCAATTTTTACATACCGAATATAAAGAACCTAACATCATCTACAAACCCAAAGGTAGCATTGCAGGTAGTGCGCTTTTAATGCGTTGGGAAATTCAACTTAATTCAGTTATGTTACTAGAAAATGGCACCCAATTTATTGAAGAAGTCGTGCCCCATGAGCTTGCTCATCTCATTGTTTTTAAAGAATTTGGCAAAGTCAAACCACATGGTAAAGAATGGCAATATGTTATGTCAAAAATTTTCGACAAGACACCTTCAACAACTCATCATTTTCAGGTAAAGCGCAACACTCATTTATACTACTGCCAGTGCCAACAACATCACTTAACATCAATAAGACACAATAAAATCCAAAAGAATAACACTAGTTATTTATGCCGCAAATGCGGTACTATACTCAAATTCAAAAACGTCACTTAATATTAAGATATTGTATGTGTAAATTAGATTTCCATTTTTATAAAAGCTCTTTGTTGATTCTTACTCTTGGTATTATTCTTTACATTACAGGCAATTTCTTTATACCTTTATACAATGGGCTTACCGTCACTCTTATTGAACATGTTCAATCACTTTTTTTATTATTCATGTGTGGCTACACTTATTATTATGCTCAGCGAGTAGCTGAACATTCACAACTATATAAATTTTGGATTTGGACAATATTTTGGTGGTTTATGCTTTTTGGGCGAGGAATTAGCTGGGGAAGAGATTTCTTTCCCGATGTGCCACGTTTTTATTATAAAATTATTGCTAGCACTTTAATCTCTATCCCAATGCTAAGTATGTTTTTACCAACTATTCGCCAAGAAATTGCACGTCGATACAAATTTGAACAAATTCCAGTTTGGCATATATTTTTAGCTTTTCTATTCTTAGGAATAGCTGATATTGCTGAGCATCATCGTATGGGGCATGAATTCTTAGTTATAGCAAAAGAACGAAAAGATTTAATCGAAGAGTTAATGGAGTGCCCCTGCCTTCTTTGTTTAGCTTTAACGACATTTTATATGCAAAAAAATGAACAAAAAAAGAAGGAGAATTTATAATGTTAAGCTATCGCCATAGTTATCACGCAGGCAATCACGCTGATGTGCTAAAGCATGTAGTTTTAACACTATGTATTGAGTCATTAAAAGAAAAAGAAAAATCTTTTTTATATCTAGATACACACTCTGGCGCAGGAAGGTACTTATTACGAGGCGAACATGCCGAAAAAACAGGCGAATATTTATCAGGAATTAATTTGATATGGCAACAAGCTAATATTCCGGAATTGCTTAATAGCTATATATCAGTATTAAAGCGCTATAATCCTTTTGATGAATTAAAATATTATCCTGGCTCGCCTTTAATTGCTAAACAATTACTACGCGAGCAAGACAAACTTAATCTTACCGAATTACATCCAACAGACTACCCCTTATTGAGACAAGAATTTAATAAAGATAAACGAACAAAAGTATTACGTGAAGATGGTTTTGCACAATTAAAATCAAAGTTACCACCAAGTTCACGGCGAGGGATTATCCTAATCGATCCTTCCTATGAAATAAAAGATGACTATCAAAAAATTCCTGCTGCACTATTTGAAGCTTATAAACGTTTTGCTACAGGTGTCTATCTAATTTGGTATCCGGTGGTATCTCGTACCCAAACGCAAAAAATGATTGATAATATTGTTAATTTAGGTATTAAACGTATTTCTCAGTTTGAGCTTGCCATCAAACCTGATAATAATCAAAAAGGCATGACTGCATCAGGAATGATAGTGATTAACCCACCATGGAAATTACATGAACAAATGCTTACAATCATGCCGTGGTTGAAAACCACCTTAGACATTCACAAAACGGGAAGTTTCATCATTAAAGAGTTAGTTACGGAATAACTTTTTGTTATTGGTTATCAAACACTTTCAGAAAAACCTATGCTTAAGTAAAAAATCATGAAAAAAAATGGCAAGAAAATAGATAAACCCACAAAATAACCGCCAATAATAACGATAAAAAGACTGCGGCTGAGCCATAGTCTTTTGCTCGACCAGATAAATCATGTCTTTCAGTGCTAATGCGATCAACAACACACTCAATCGCACTATTAATTAACTCTGTAATCATCACAACACCAATTGACCCCAATAACAAAATTCGTTCATAAATAGAAAAATCGACCAGCATTACGATAATATAAGCCACAACCAATAAAATGAACTCTTGGCGAAACGCTGTTTCATATTTGATCGCCGATTTTAAGCCTTTTAAAGAGTATTTTGTTGCATTAAAAATGCGCAGTAGTCCTGCCGTTTTTTTCATTATAGTATTCCAAATCTAAAATTACCTTACATAACCATAGTTCATCAAACGTTGGAATCGTCTTTCTAGTAATGTAGATAAATCCATATTTTCAAGCTCATCAAGATCACTAAGTAGCTGTGTTTTAAGTGAAACAGATACAGTAGCATAATCTCGGTGAGCGCCACCTAAAGGCTCTGGCACGATTGAATCAATTAAATTTAATTTTAATAAATTATCTGCCGTCATATTCATGGCTTCAGCAGCAATTGGTGCTTTATCTGCACTTTTCCATAAAATAGAAGCACAACCTTCTGGTGAGATAACAGAATAAGTACTATATTGAAGCATATTAACCTTATCTGCCACACCAATCGCTAGCGCTCCACCAGAGCCACCTTCCCCAATGACGGTGCAAATGGTAGGAACTTTAAGGCGTGACATTTCTCTTAAATTACGCGCAATAGCTTCTGCTTGACCTCGCTCTTCGGCACCAATCCCAGGATAAGCCCCAGGAGTGTCAATAAAAGTAATAATGGGCAATTTAAAACGTTCAGCTAGTTGCATTAACCGTAAAGCTTTACGATAGCCTTCTGGGGCCGGCATACCAAAATTTCGATAAATCTTCTGTTTTGTTTCACGGCCTTTTTGATGCCCAATAACTACCACCGAGCGCCCATCAATACGTGCGATCCCACCAACAATGGCTTTATCATCAGCATAGGCTCTGTCACCTGCCAATTCATCAAAATCGGTAAAAACTTCTTTTATATAATCTAATGTATAAGGACGATTTGGATGTCTAGCTAGTTGCGCAATTTCCCAAGGCGTTAAATTAGCAAATATTTTTTTTGTTAACTCACGACTTTTTTTATGTAATTGCTTAATTTCTTTATCTAAATTAATATCTAATTCTACTTGTTGCGAATCTATATTCTTCAAGGAATTAATTTTTGCTTCTAATTCCGCTATCGGCTTTTCAAATTCCAAAAAATTATTCATAACGCTTGTAATTGCCTCTTAATTTATTCGGTATTTTAAAAAAATACACTACTTAATACAATATACTGACTAACTCTTAAGATAAAATTAAATCAATTCTACTATGTAACACTCATTGAAGCCACCTACATTTGTATTATTAGGCTTCAATTATTATGCCTATCACATTGACTGAAATATAACTTCATTTATTCAATAAATTTATAATGCTTACTATTATTAATTAGGTTTATCTGATTTATTCGAACTCAAATTCTATACGCTCAACACCAAGTAGTGTCTTTAGTTCAACAATCAAAGCATCTTCCGGAATAATTCTCCATTTCGTGCCAAATTGGATCCTCACAACTGAATCGTCTCGATGATAATATAAGTTAACAGGTACGCTACCATGCCGATAAGGCTCTAACAACTGTTGCAAACGTTGTAATATTGCTTGATTTGTTTCGTTTTCAGTTAACGTAATGGACAATCCTTTTACATATTTAGTTCGAGCATCTTTTAAATCAACAATATCTCGCACCGACATTTTAAAGCCACCATTAAAATCGTCATGGCTAACTTGCCCCGTCACAATTAAAATTTTATCTTTTACAAGTAAATGCCCAAAATTTTCTAAAGACTCCGCAAAAAGCATACCATCAATTCGACCAGAACGATCATCTAAAGTAAATAAACCAATCTTATTCCCTCTTTTGGTAATTCTAACCCTAGCATCTACTAAAATGCCTGCAAAAGTGACCACTTTTCCCCATCCTGTCGGCGATGCTTCACTAATTCGTAGCCCACCTGTATAACGATTTAATTCTTTTAAATATTGCGTTACAGGATGCCCTGTTAAATAAAGCCCTAAAGCCTCACGTTCTCCATCAAGCAAAACTTGATCAGGCAATTCTGGAACCGCAGCATAAGCATGTTCAACTTGTTCGGGTTCTTCTGCTAACACACCAAACATATCTTCTTGACCAATATGTTGCGCTTTAGCATATTGATCTGCTGCCTGCATTGCATCATTGATACTATGTAAAATAGCTGCCCGATGGGGCCCTAATTTATCAAATGCCCCTGCCATAGTGAGTTTTTCAAGCACACGGCGGTTAACCTTCTTCATATCTGTTCTAGCACAAAGCTCAAAAATATTTTTGAAGTACCCACCACTATTACGTGCTTCAACAATTGCCTCTATAGGTCCTTCTCCAACACCTTTTATCGCACCTATTCCATAAACAATTTCTCCTTTATCATTTACATGAAAATGATAAAGCCCACTGTTAATATCAGGATGGTTGACTTTTAATCCCATTCGTAAGCACTCGTCAACCAAACCGACAATTTTATCAGTATTATCCATATCAGCAGTCATAACCGCAGCCATAAATTCGGCAGGATAGTGAGTTTTTAGCCATAACGTTTGATAAGAAACAAGTGCATATGCCGCCGAGTGAGATTTATTAAAACCATACCCAGCAAACTTCTCAACCAGATCAAATATTCTCATTGACAATTCGCCATCAATGCCCTGTTTTTCTGCCCCTTCTTTAAAAACAGAACGTTGCTTTGCCATCTCCTCGGGCTTTTTCTTACCCATAGCTCGACGTAGTAAATCAGCACCGCCTAGTGTATAACCTGATAAGGTCTGTGCGATTTGCATAACTTGTTCTTGATATAAAATAATACCGTATGTTGGCTCTAAAATAGGTTTTAATGATTCATGTTGATATTTAATATCGGGATAAGAAACCTCTTCTCGACCATGTTTGCGGTCAATGAAGTTATCTACCATACCTGATTGTAATGGACCAGGGCGAAATAGTGCAACTAAAGCAATCATATCCTCAAAACAGTCCGGTTTTAACCGTCTGATTAAGTCTTTCATCCCTCTAGATTCTAACTGGAATACAGCTGTGGTTTCAGCTTTTAACAATAATTCAAACGATTTTTCATCATCTAAAGGAATTCTAGTGATATCGACTCTTTCTTTTCCAGTTCGAAGCTGGCGATCATTAATCATTTTGATGGCCCAATCAATAATGGTTAATGTTCTTAGCCCTAAAAAGTCAAACTTGACAAGCCCTGCATATTCAACATCGTTTTTATCAAACTGAGTAACTGGGTGATGACCTTCTGGATCACAATAAATTGGTGAAAAATCAGTAATCTTAGTTGGGGAAATGACTACTCCCCCAGCATGCTTACCTGCATTTCGAGTTACGCCTTCTAATTGGCGTGCAATATCGATTAATGATTTAACTTCTTCATTATTATCATATAAATCTTGAAGCTGAGACTCAATTTCAAAAGCTTTAGCGAGAGTCATGCCTGGATCTAAAGGTATTAATTTAGAAATACGATCAACAAATCCATAAGGATGTCCAAGCACTCGACCAACATCCCGTATTACCGCTTTAGCTGCCATAGTACCAAAGGTTATAATTTGGGAAACAGCATCTCGCCCATACATATCAGCAACATGATCAATAACCAGATCGCGTTTTTCCATACAAAAATCAACATCAAAATCGGGCATTGAAACACGTTCTGGATTTAGAAAACGTTCAAAAAGCAAATCAAACGCAAGTGGATCTAAATCGGTAATTTTTAGAGCATACGCAACGAGTGAACCTGCACCAGAGCCTCGCCCTGGTCCTACAGGAATATCATTATCTTTTGACCATTGAATGAATTCCATAACAATTAGAAAGTAGCCAGGAAAACCCATTTGATTAATAACAGTTAATTCCGTTTCTAAACGTTCATCATATTCAGATCTTCTTTGTTTTCTGATTTCAGGATCAGGAAATAAAAACGTTAATCTTTCTTCTAATCCTTCACGCGATTTATGCACTAAAAAGTCTTCAGTTGACATATCGCCAGTTGGAAATTTAGGTAAAAAATACTCTCCCAACCGGATAGAAACATTACAACGCTTTGCTATTTCAACACTATTTTCAAGGGATTCAGGAATATCAGAAAATAACTCACACATTTCCTGTTCTGAACGTAGATATTGCTCGGACGAGTAATTTTTAGGCCTAGAAGGATCATCTAATGTATTGCCATCATGAATAGCAACACGAATCTCATGCGCTTCAAAATCAGAAGCTTTTAAAAATCGAACATCATTAGTTGCAACGACTGGTAACAAATATTGTTCGGCCAAACTTACAGCACGATGAATAAATAGTTCTTCATTGTTGCGTTTAGTTCGTACTAATTCAAAATAAAAATGGTCATGAAAATTTGCAAGATAAAAATTAATCGCATTATCAATGATAATTTGATTATTGCGAACAATGCCAATACCAATATCGCTTTCACGCCCAGCTAATACAATTAACCCAGCTCGATGCTCAATCAACCACTCATTATCAACAACGGGAAAATCACCAATATACCCTCGTTGATAAGCTTTAGAAATTAATAAAGTAAGATTTTGATACCCTTGATTATTAGCCGCTAATAGAGTTAAACGATAAATATCATCAGGCATTTGGGGGCTTCTAATAGCAAGATCGGCACCAATGATCGGTTTAATACCTTTAGACATTGCTGAGCCATAAAACTTAACTAGTCCACAAAGATTAGTAAAATCAGTGATCGCAAAAGCGGGCATCTGTAACTTGCTCACTTCATTTACTAATGTGCCAACTTTGGCAATTCCATCAATCATTGAGAAATCACTATGTAAATGAAGGTGAATAAATTTAGGTTGCGCCATAATTACCAAAATTAAGCTATAAAATTAGTTTGCAATTATAACACAAGCAGGGAAAATATTCTTATTCTCTTTAATTACGAGTTCTAATTGAAAAGAAAAGAGGGAAGCCATTTTTATTATAAGTTTTATCAGTGAAAATATATATTAAAAATATCCCACCAATAATAAGCTATTGGTGGATAATAAGATATTAGATTTTCTTAAACAGCACTGAACCATTAGTTCCACCGAAACCAAAAGAATTACAAAGTGCGTATTCTAAGTTTTTAACTTGACGAGCAGTATGTGGAACATAATCAAGATCGCAACCATCATCAGGATTATCTAGATTAATTGTTGGTGGCACGGCTTGATCACTCAATGCAAGTACAGTAAAAATTGACTCAACTGCACCCGCAGCACCCAATAAATGCCCTATCATTGATTTAGTTGAACTAACCATAACTTTGTTGGCATTTGCTTTAAATATACTTTTTACTGCTTGAGTTTCAGCTTTATCACCAGCTGGTGTCGAAGTGCCATGAGCATTGATATAACCAACTTGCTCAGGGTTAATACCTGCATCACGAAGTGCACATTTCATTGCTAAAGCTGCACCACTGCCATCCACAGGAGGAGAAGTCATATGATAAGCATCACCACTCATACCAAAACCAACAACTTCAGCATAAATTTTAGCGCCGCGTTTTTTGGCATGCTCATATTCTTCTAAGAACATAATTCCTGCACCATCTCCTAGCACAAAGCCATCACGATCTTTATCCCAAGGGCGACTTGCTGCTTTAGGATTATCATTGTTAGTTGATAAGGCACGAGCAGCCCCAAAACCACCAATACCAAGTGGTGTACTAGCTTTCTCTCCACCGCCTGCTAACATAGCATCTGCATCACCATAGGCAATCATACGTGCTGCATGACCAATATTATGCACACCAGAAGAACATGCTGTGGCAATAGTAATACTAGGTCCTTTTAATCCATAAATAATGGATAAGTGACCAGCAATCATATTAACAATTGTTGACGGAACAAAAAATGGGCTAATTTTACGTGGCCCACCATTGACTAATGCGCTGTGGTTTTCTTCAATTAACCCAAGTCCACCAATACCTGAGCCTATCGCGCAACCAATTCGTTCAGCATTTTCTCCCGTGATCTCAATGCCCGCATCTTGCATTGCTTGCATACCCGCAGCAATACCGTATTGAATAAAAAAATCCATTTTACGAGCATCTTTGCGTGAAATATTATAATCTTCGCCATTAAAGTTTTTAACCATCGCTGCGAAGCGTGTTGCGAAAGGGGCTGTATCGAAGTGTTCTATGAGTTCAACGCCACTTTGCCCAGCGAGTAAAGCTTGCCAAGTGGATTCAACTGTATTACCTACAGGAGATATCATGCCCATTCCAGTAACAACAACTCTGCGTTTAGACACATTGTCCTCCAGGAAAGGATTGAAATGAAATTTGAATCATTGAAAATTTTATTTTGAGTTTTCTGCCAATCTATACCGCTTTTCTTTCGTTTAGAACTAAATAGGTAGATGCAAACTAGGCGATCATATGACCGCCTATTATGAAAACTCTGCTAAACCTTATTGATTCGCAGTAATATAATCAATTGCTGATTGAACAGTTGTAATTTTTTCAGCTTCTTCATCAGGAATTTCAGTATCAAATTCTTCTTCTAAAGCCATAACTAATTCAACTGTATCAAGAGAGTCAGCGCCAAGATCTTCGATGAAAGAAGATTCATTTTTAACTTCTTCCTCTTTTACACCAAGTTGCTCAACAATAATTTTCTTAACTCGCTCTTCAATAGTGCTCATACTCTTTTTTTTCCTATAAAAATCGCCGAAAGTGGCGGTGAATGTAAGTTTATAAAATGTTGAAAAAGATGCCAATCATTTTTCAACCCAATTGCTTATTTTTTATACAAAACTTCAATATATTGACTCATTTTACACTATTCTAGGCAATTACACCATATACATACCACCATTGACATGTAAAGTTTCGCCAGTAATGTAAGATGCTTCATCTGAGACCAAAAATGCTACAGCATTTGCAATTTCAGTTGGCTCACCTAAACGCCCTGCAGGTACTTGTGCCAATGTTAAAGCTTTTTGCTCATCAGTTAATGCTTTTGTCATGTCTGTTGCAATAAAGCCAGGTGCAACTACATTAACAGTTATACCGCGCGATGCAACTTCACGCGCTAATGATTTACTAAAACCAATTAAACCAGCTTTTGCTGCAGCATAGTTAGCTTGACCAGCATTACCCATTGTACCCACTACTGAGCCAATAGTGACAATTCTGCCATAACGCTTTTTCATCATTGTGCGCAATAATGCTTTAGATAACCGAAAAACAGACGTTAAATTTGTATTTAAAATATCTTGCCATTCATCTTCTTTCATTCGCATTAATAAATTATCACGAGTAATACCAGCGTTATTAACTAGAATATCAATATCACCAAATTCAGTTTTAATTGCGGCAATAACAGATTCAATTGATGTCTCATCGATCACATTTAAAATAAAGCCTTTCCCATGTGAACCTAAATATTGGCTAATGGCATCAGCACCTTTTTCTGTTGTCGCTGTACCAATAACGGTTGCGCCACAAGCAACTAGTTTTTCCGCAATCGCTTTACCAATCCCACGGCTTGCACCAGTTACTAACGCAATTTTTCCTGATAAGTTCATAACAACCCCTTTTTTTATCTAGTATTTTCTAATGCAGCATCTAATGAAGCTTTATCATTAACAGCACAACCAGACAAGGTATCAACAATACGTTTAGTTAGCCCTGTTAACACTTTACCAGAGCCAACTTCAACTAAAAGCGTTACACCTTGTTTTGCCATTTCTTCAACAGTTTCAGTCCAACGAACAGGGCTGTAAAGCTGAGCAATTAGTGCAGCTTTGATTTTTTCAGCTGATGTTTCAATTTTAACATTAGTAGTATTGATAACTGCAAAATTTGGCGTACTAAATTCTATATCGTTTAATGTATTGGCTAATTTATCTGCTGCTGGTTTCATTAACGCACAATGAGATGGCACGCTAACAGCAAGTGGTAGAGCTCGCTTTGCACCAGCTTCTTTACACAATGCAGCAGCCCGTTCAACGGCTTCTTTATGCCCAGCGATAACAACTTGACCTGGGGAGTTAAAATTTACTGGAGCAACAACTTGACCTTGAGCTGCTTGTTCACATGCTTTATTAATTGAATCATTATCTAATCCAATAATGGCATACATTGCACCTGTGCCACTTGGCACAGCGTCTTGCATTAATTTACCTCGTAATTCAACTAATTTAATGGCATCTTTGAAGTCAATAACACCAGCACAGACTAATGCTGAATATTCTCCTAAACTATGACCAGCCATAAAAGCAGGTTGAGCACCACTGACACTTTGCCATACTCTAAATATTGCAACAGAAGCAGCAAGTAGCGCTGGTTGTGTTTGCCATGTTTTATTTAATTCTTCTACAGGGCCTTCTTGTACCAGCTTCCATAAATCATAACCGAGTACTTCAGAAGCTTCATCAAATGTTGATTTCACAATTGAATAATTATCAGCAAGTTCTTTTAACATACCGACAGATTGTGAACCTTGTCCTGGAAATACCATTGCAAATTTGGTCATTATTAAATCCTTGATTATAAAAACAAACTAAAATCTAACTAGTGCTGATCCCCAAACAAATCCACCACCAAACGCTTCTAACAAAATTAAGTGACCTCGTTGAATTCGTCCATCTCGCACACCAGCATCTAAAGCGCAAGGCACAGAGGCAGCTGAGGTGTTACCCTGCTTATCTAATGTAACAATAACTTTACTCATGTCCAAATCTAGTCGTTTAGCAGTCGCAGAAATAATTCTCAAATTTGCTTGATGTGGCACAAGCCAATCCAAATCGGCTTTGTTAAACGCATTCTCAACCAAAAGTTCATCAACCAAATTTGAAAGCTCTTTAACTGCAACTTTAAATACTTCATTACCATGCATAGTCATATAGACTGGATCGTCTATATTACGACGATCAACATATGGGTACTTTAATAAATTGCCATAACGACCATCAGCATGGAGGTGTGAAGCGACAATACCAGGCTCTTCTGATGCGCCCACAACAACTGCTCCTGCACCATCACCAAAAATAATAATGGTTCCACGGTCATTTGGATCCACGCCACGTGTTAACATATCTGAACCAACGACTAAAGCGTATTTAATAGCACCGCTTTTAATATATTTATCTGCAATATCGAGTGCATAAATAAATCCAGAACAAGCTGCAGATACATCAAACGCAACAACATCACCAATGTCTAATTTGGCCTGTAATTCTGTTGCAGAACTTGGAAATGCATTGACCGAGGTTGCCGTTGCAAAAATAATCATACCGATTTCTTCTTTATCAATATTGGCCATTTCAATTGCATTCATTGCGGCTTCATAAGCCATGCTCGTTACCGTTTCATTTGGTTCTGCAATACGTCTTTCTTTAATACCAGTACGCGTTGTGATCCATTCATCACTAGTATCGACCATTTTTTCAAGATCTGCATTAGTTCTTATCTGTTTTGGAAGATAACTCCCAGTTCCTAATATCTTTGTATACATCTAATTATTCGCTCTTGGGTAGTGCGGAAGAAAGACTCATTGCAATCTTCTCTGGTATATTTGTTTGTATAGCCAAAATAGCTTGTTCTATTGCTGCATAAAATGATTTTTGATTGGCACTACCGTGACTTTTAATCACAATACTTCGAAGTCCAAGCAAGCAAGCTCCATTATATCTTCCAGGATCTAAATAACCAAAATTTTTCGCGATCTTTCTTTGTAGCCATTTACTTAATAATTTCATTAATAATGAATGATGAGATAGGGATAATTTAAACGAAGACATAAAAATTTTTATTAAACCTTCGACTGTTTTTAACGTTACATTACCCACAAAACCATCACAAACAAGCACATCTGTTTTACCTGTTAAAAGTTCGTTACCTTCTAAATAGCCAATATAATTCATTTGGTTATTTGATTTTAAAATAGAAGACGCTAAACGAATCTTATCCAAACCTTTACTATCTTCTTCACCAATATTAAGTAACGCGACACGGGGATGGTCAATATTAAGTACTGTTTTAGCTAAAATTTCGCCCATTATCGCAAACTGCACTAACATATTGCTATCGCACTCTGCATTAGCGCCTAAATCCAATACTACGGTATTTTGATTATTTAATGCAGGAACTGTGGCAACAAGTGCTGGGCGATCTATACCAGTTAATGAACGTAATAATAGTTTTGACAATCCCATTAATGCGCCAGTATTACCCGCACTTACACATGCTTGAGCTTTATTATCTTTAACTAGTTCAAGCGCCATTCTCATAGAGGAGCCTTGACTATGACGAATTGCATAAGAAGGCCTCATATCATTGGCAATAACTGTGGTCGACTCCGTTAATATTAACCGACCTTCTTGTTGATATTGAGTAATTAATTTTGCTTTTTCTTTAGGCAAAAAAAGATTGATTTCTGTTGAGCATCCCACCAGAAAGATAGATAGATTTGGATAACAATTCAGTGCATGTATTGCAGCAGGAACAACAACACGAGGACCGAAGTCCCCGCTCATAGCATCTAACGCAATGGTTAGATTATCCAAAATGTCACCTGAGAATTTCTAAATAATTACTAAGTAATTATTTAGAAATCACTTTACGACCACGATAATAACCATCAGCGGTTACGTGATGACGTAAATGTGTTTTACCTGATTCATCAACTGAGATATTAGCAACAGTTAATGCATCATGAGAACGACGCATACCACGTTTTGCGCGAGTTTTACGATTCTGTTGAACAGCCATGGATTTACCCCTTATTCTTTAAACTAACTAAAATTGCAAATGGATTTGTTTTTTCATTCTCAGTTGGAATTTCACCAAATACCATATCTGCCTCTGACACTTCGCAGTGTTTACTATCATGTACCGGCGCAATCGGTAGCGAGAGAATAATTTCGTCCTCAAGTAACGTTAATATATCTACTTCGCCAAACTCGTTCATCAGAACGGGCTCATAATGTTCCGGTAGTGCCTCTGCTTGAGCATCGCTCTTAACAGGACTAAATTTATTCATCACATGAACTTCAGTGACAAAAGGTTCAAAACAACGTTGACAAGTTTGTTCTAACGTCATTTTTGCATCAATAGCGATAACACAAAGCTTTTGTTCATCATAATGGAAAGATAAACTACAGGCGATATCACTTTTTGGATTTTCAACCCTCTTTATCGCTTGAAGTGGATAATATCCAGTATAATCAAGTCGTTTTTGTGCTGCTTTAATCGGGTCAATAGTTAATGGTAATCTATTTTGCATAAGATATGCATACTACCTTAAAAATTTATTTAGCGTAGCTAAAAACTACACAATGCCATAAGGCGTGCATATTACCTTTAAATCATGGTTTCGTCAATGGGCATAAGCAAGATAATTTGTTTTAGCTATTGATTATTACCTTAATATTTATTCTGAATATTTTTTTATTTTTAGAAAATTTTTGCTAAAAACACGATTTAAGACAAAAACAATAAATAAACTAATCAGACATTATATTATGACAATCGACCAAAGCTATCTTTGACAATTGCACGAAAATCATTAAATGTTTTGCTATCTAATAAACGCTTAGTAGATTTTTCTTTGACAAAGTTAACAAATAAATTATAAATACGCATTGCATCTTCATATTCATTTTTACTAATTGCCAATAAAAAAATAACATAGGCAACTTGATTTTTATCCCACACGATCCCCTGTGGAGCAAATATGGTAGTTACTATCGTCTTTTTAGCCAGCAACCCAACAGAGTGAGGAATAGCAATATTTTCACCCAATAGCGTAGAAACAATTGCCTCTCGCTCAATAACAGAAGGGTAAAAATCAACATCAACATACCCCATTTGTTCAAGTTTTTTGCAAACTTTGTTAAAAAGTTCCTCTTGGGTCATGGGTTGGTTAATAATTAGAAAAAATTTTTCACTAAAAAAACGCTCAATAATATAAGGCATCTTTCTATCTATCATTGCCAATCGTCCCAATTGTTCAAGCTGATAAGATGTAGGAAATGGTGCAATTTTAACTACTTGTTTATTTTTTTTTGTTAAACGAACAGTTGAAACAACAAAATCTTCTTCAATATTGGAAAGCTGTTCATACTCTCGATAAGAAAGTGTGCGATTTATTTTAATATGAGGAAAATCCCTTTTAATTTTTGCCTCAATCATACGCAAAGCTGCGTTACCAAGCTCGCTAACAAGTAAAATTTGCGCACATCTTTCATGCCCAGCGCTATAATTACGCTCTAATGCTACACCGATATGTACCGCTAAGTAGCTAATTTCATCTTCTGTCATTTTTGCTCCAGTATACTTTTCGGTATTAGCAAGAGCAGACAGCGTAATATCATAAGCAAAAGGATAATACTTTTTTATTTCATGTAATAAAGGGTTAGTTGTACGAATTTGATATTTAATCCTAGATAACATTGATGAAATATGTATTAATATATCTTGGTTTAGCTTCTTATCTTCTAATAAATTATAATGATACGTATCATTAATATAAGATAATATATGTTTAACCATTGCTAAGCTTTGTGCCTGATTTGGCGATTCCATAACCGTTCTAGAAATAACCTGAGCACATAAATAATTAAATTCCGCATCGGAAAGCACACTGCCTAGGAAATAGGAAACATCTTCAGAGATTTGAGTCACTGCGCTGATAACAGTAGTATTAATTTGATCTACATCATATTCAAGTAACTCATGCCCTTGATTAATTCGAGTAATTGAAACCGCACAGCTATAAAGTAGATATCCTTGCCCTTCAGCATTTAATTTTAGCTCAAAACGTTCAAGTTGATTTTGAAGAATTTTTTCAAGATACTCTAAATCGATATCATTTAAAACTGTTTTACGTAGTCTATTAACCATAATGAAATCTTCAGCCATATGCCGTTGCCATAAAATATCGGTTAAACAGGTACGAATTGATAACTCATCACCAACTAACCGCATACCATAATAAGGACGATTTTCGATTAATAAATTGTATTTATCTAAATATTGTTTAACCTCAATAACATCATTTTGCAACGTGCTACGGCTTAAAAACCATTTCCCAGCAATATCATCCAATTTTACTGAATTAGATTGCGTTAAAAAAGCAATCAATAAAGCCAAAACTCTTTCTCTACTTGTTCGGGGGATGCGCTCAATTGCCTGAGTGATAGGCAATGTTGCATAAAGAATGGGATCGGTTACCACAAGTTGATATCCAATATTTTTGGTATAATCAACTTGTGCTCCATAATCGCTTAAAATACCATTAAGTGCTGAAATATCAGTGCGAATAGTGCGAGTAGAAACCGAAAAACGATTCGCTAACTCTTGTTGTGGCAGCGTTTCATTTTTTATGGTATCAAATAAATACGCTAATCGCTGAGAAGAGAATAGCACTTTAGATGACATTATTTATCCTACAAGCTTTTGTGTGATAGCTAAAAGTTGTTTGACATCATTAGTGCGCGTTGCGCCTGTTGCTTTATCAATAATAGAACTATAGATGTGTGGGATAATTTTCTTCACACCTGCATCTAAGGCAATTTTTAAAACTGTTTCATAATTATCTAGATCAATGCTACCAGTTGGTTCAAGATAGAAATCATGTTCAGCGCAACATTTAGCTACATACGCAAATTCATCTTTATGTTTTAGCCCACCCATAGGAAAGTATTTTATTGAGCTACCACCCATGTCTTTTAATAAAGCAATAGCCGTTTCAACAGGAACAATTGCAGCTGGAGATTTTGAGCTTAGCGGACCTGTTGCAATATTGACTAAGCCAACTTTTCCCGTTGGCGAAACTAATCCATTAATGATAGATTCTTTTTGCCCTAGCAAAGCTCGACTGGTTGCAACCCCTGTAAACACTTGGTTAATATGTTGTGGTTGGAGTATAGCTGATATTTCAGAAACCATCATTGACTGATTAGGATCACCAGCACCAAGTCCTATTGAAATAGCATTATCAATGGCTACTGCATACTTTTTCATATCAGCAATTGCTGCTTCATTATTGGCGTAATTTTTAGATAAAATGCCAACAACAACATAAGTTTGTGCTGCCTCATAAATCGCCTTCGCATTATCAATTGAATTCGCTAATACATTTAAACAAACACGATCATTATAATAATTTGGAGTCAGTTGCATTATTGTGCTCCTTGAGTAATATTTTTAATTTTTTGGTAAATAATGTCGAGTTGTGTTGATGTCACACTACGCACATCAGCATCAACTTTGCCTTCATTGGCTTTATATTCTCTAAAATATACTGCAATCTCACCTTGTTTCATCAGTTCAATTATCTCGACTGCGGTTTTACCTATTACACTTGCATCAAATGCTATTTCGGCTCGTGCAATATCACGCCCAGCTCCATCCCAAACCACTTTAGCCGATATACCTTTAAGTGTATTTAGACTTTCAATAAATGGGGTCATCTTAGCAACCATCTGTTGTCCTGTTTCTGATTGTGGATCGGTAACATAAAGCTCAATAGCTTTTGTTAATCCTAAAATACCTTCTTTGCCTATCTTCATTGGCCGCCCAATACCTTGTGACTGTAATTTTAACCATTCAACCGCTTGATGACGCCCAATGACTAAACCACTGGTTGGCCCTTCAATTGCTTTAGCGCCACTGTAAATCACTAAATCAGCCCCTTGTTGATAATAAGTTTGTAAATCTTCTTCCGCCGCTGCATCAACAATCAATGAGATATCATATTTTCTAGCAATAGCAGCTGTTTGCGCGACCGACAACATGTTTTTTTGTACACAATGATGTGATTTAACATATAAAATCGCAACAGTATCTGGATTAATTAGTGATTCGATATGTTCAGGTTTACACTCATTTGCATAGCCTGCTTCAACCATAATCCCACCACCTAAAGAAACCATTGTCCCAATTGGTGCACCAAAATTAACATTATGGCCTTTAGGGACAATAATTTCACGAGGAACATATTTATCAGATGAATGCAAATTAAATAATAAGTCATGATCATCTTTGGTAATCAAGCCTGCAACCGCTTGAACAATACCAGCGGAAGCGCACGATACTACCACGGCATTTTCAACATTGAGCAATTGCGCAATATATTGGCCTGTTTTATCTACTAAATCCTTAATTTCAAAATATTCATTTAGCCCACATGATACCGTATCAATCACTTCAGATCTTGGAGTTGATACACCTAAAATGGTCATTCTTCCTGACGCATTAATTACCTTTTTTAAGTGATATTTATTATAAATATCTTTTTTAGTTGGAGATTCTGAGCTCATTTTTACTACCTTCCTCTGTTAGTTCAATGCGTATCAAATGCTTTCCCGTATCAGCGACAATAGATGCTAAAGGAACAAACTGTTCATCACTTTGCCTAACTTCGCCTTCAGAATCTAATAATGAAATAGTTTGCCGTTTAATATCAAAAATGGTCAAATCTGCATCATAACCAGCCGATAAAACACCTTTATTTCTAATATGCAAAATTTGAGCCGCATTTTGTGTCACACTATCAATAATTCTTTTTCGGCTATAACCAAGACAAATAAACTTCGTCATCACATTAGCCAAGCTAAAAACTGGACCATGTAGACGGTTCTTAGAGTAAATATCAGAGCTAATCGTATTGGGGTAAATACCCAAGCATTTAGCACGTTCTGCTACTGAAAAACTAAAACTTTCACCACCATGGCCGATATCTAATATCACTCCACGTTCGATTGCTCTTTTGATTGAACCACGCAATTGATTTTGTTTATCAAAGATTTGATTGGGTTTACCATTAAAACAATGTGTAATAATGTCACCTTTAGTTAATAAATCGGCAATTTCATCGAGCTCAGGAGGATTATTACCAACATGAATCATTAGAGGCAAACCGCTCTTTTTTTGCATTTCTTTGGCTTTAACTAATGGTAAAATGCCATTTCTACCCACGACGCTACCACTCATTCGTACTTTGATGCCAATAATAAAATTAGGATATTTAGCTAATGCTTCATCAAATAACGGCGCGTCAATATCCTGCATATCGGCGAGCTCACTTTGTCTTAATAAACCAATTTTAGAAATATTTAAAAAAGAGTAAACATGTGTACTTGCTTGCTGAGCTAATTGATAAAACTCATCAACATTAATAGCGCCAACACTACCAGCATCAACAACAGCGGTGACACCCGCCTTTACACCAATCAAATCTGGCTCATCATGATAGAGGGGGGATCGCGCAAAACAATGCGTGTGTGAATCAATCCACCCAGCACTAATATAATGTTTATTTTTTAGATCCAGTACACGTTTAGATTGCCCTATAATAGAACTAGCCATCGCAACTATCTTACCATTAGCAATAGCAATATCGGTTACTGACTCATCAATCTGTTTGGCATTTTTGATAATTAAATCATACATAATTTTTCACTCTTCTCTACAATTGAATAAATTATAGAGAGTAATTAATATTATAGGATTGGGAATACACCGCCAAAAATCATTGCGCCTAAAATAGCCCCACCGGTGATCGGTTTTTTCCATACATAAAAAAGCAGTGCTCCCAATAAAGAACCAATACCAATAGGGATGGAAGCGACCATAGCAGATAAAATAATCATTGGGCCAAGAAAACGCCCAGAAGCATTGCCCGCCCCCATCATAACATCGGCACCAAATGTTGAACCAGAACCACCATTAACCGTAAATTTACGGATCAGAATAATGATTAAACCCGTTAGGATCCCCAAAACCAACCCCGTTATTAATGCAACAAAGAAATTTTCAACAGGTAATGTATAACCTCCCGCTAGCAATAATGCAGGTATACCAAGCCCAATACCGGTTTGCAATGCGCCACCGATATCCAATATACCCACTAATGAGCCTTCAATAACTCGAGCAAATAAAAAGCTAGCCCCAAAAGCCGCAACTGCACCATAATCCCCCGTAGTCATTCCTGATTTAAGCATGGCAACGAAAGCAATTTCGTTAAAGGCACCAATACCATATACATAGAAAGTATGCGTTCCAGCAAAAATACCAGCAGACAATAATCCACAGATAATAGGGAATGACCAATCAGCATACCAAAAACTTTTATTGATCGTTGTTTGTGTGTTCATAACATGTTCCCTGTATTATTTAAACCAATAAGATAAACCGTCTCTAAATGAATTTATCATCTTCATATCAAAACCACGAAAATACCCACTCATAACAAATAGAATAATGACAGACACCAGCATGATTTTCATCACACGATTCCAGCCACTATCATCAACACCTTTCCCAATCAATATCCCTAATACCAGCCCAGGTACAGCATTCCCCATAATTAACTGCGCAAGCCCTCCAAACAATGTGCCCCAAAAACCACTACGGCGCCCAGCATCTAATGCGGCTAACCAGAAAATAACTGGCATAACAGTTGCAACTAGCAAGTTTGCAGCAGGAACCAGAACTTTAGTTGCGGTAATTTTTAGCGAATCAGGAATCACTGAAGTTGTCGTATTTAAAAACAACACAACAACCATACCAACAAATGCGCATGCAAAAGCCATTTTTTTAGGATCGTGTAAGGTTTCGTCAAGATTACGATTTTTTATCATCAATAAAGAAGCGCCCCAATTGGGAATGATTCTATGATCGACATCTTGAGTAAAAGAGCCTGCTGCAACTGATGATGCCCATGCATTAAAAAAGAATCCTAAACCAAATGAAAAGTGCGCAGTAGGATCGCCTTCGCATGAGTTAAGCTCCCCCAATGTACGAAATGCCCCCATTCCTTGATACGTTGGCGCATGGAACATTCTAGCAGCCCCAACGCCAACCCCAAAACCACAAAGTCCACCGATAATAATAGACTTAAATGCAATAATTAAAATTTCCATAACTTTCCTTTTACGTTATGTTATCTAGAAGTAAATTCAATATCATTTAAATCAATAAAAGTTACATTAACAGATACATCAAGGGTGATTTCATAAAATGTCTTTTTTCTTGGTAAAAAAATAAATAAAAAACGTTCCATTACTATCTTTTCTATTGCTGATACCACTTGAATATCAATCGGCTCTATACGCAACAGAATGTTATTAGTATTTTTCAATACTTCTTTCTGAACCTGACTTAAAGCATTAGAAAATGTTCGTTGCTTAGAATCACCATGACCTTTTACTCTCACAAGTATCTGTTCTTGTTTTTTCATATTCATTTTTCGATTATGAACGTGGGTATTTTTTCAGAAATGCTTTTGCAATACGCAGTCCTAATTCTTCCGTATCCATAAACCCAAAACCAAGGACTTTACACCCTTCATTGATAGCCGTTTCACCTTCTTCAATTGAACGCATACCATGACGCTGTGGGTAACCATATTTATTTTGTGCCGTAATAGCACCTGCCCCACCACTACCACAGAAAGAAAGCCCTAAATCGGCATTTTCCTTATTCATTACATCACCTAATTTCATATCTGCAGCCATACCAGGAATAACAATTGCACGGCAACCTGCTACTGAATCAATTCCCGTGGCAATTTTTTGCCCTTTTCCCATTCTATCGCCGATAACAATGACCACCTCTGCCATAACATTTCTCCTATTAATTATTGTTTTTTAGTTGTCTAGTAATCGTTTAATTTGCTTTAGCAACTTCATAATGAACTGCCAATAAATATGCCTCTTCTATTGGTAAATTATCAAATAACGCTACCGTCTTTCGTGCCAGCTCTAACGATTCTTCTGAAAGTTCATCAAACAATGCAGGATCGATTTCAGGTAGTTTTTCTAATGTTTTAGCCCTTTCAACCATCGCTTTTACATGTGAAAATAACATCGCTTTTTGAACATCATTTTGTATAATTTGATGCTGTACTAACCAACTGTTGATAATGTTAATGGTTTGTTGGGTAACTAGCTCTGGTTCAAGATTGTCTTCAAACATTCTAAATTTGATTTGGGTCATAGCTAATACATTTCTCTTATTGTTATTTTAGATTGGACGGTTTAAGCGTAAAACAAACGTGTTTGAATGTGGATAGAGAGTTTTTCCTTCAGAAAGAGGAAATTTGTTACCAAGTTAGTTAAACACAATAATCAAAAGGGATTGCTATTTTATATGGTGGATCATTTGCGAATCTTGATATTCAATTTTGTGAACTAGATCATAAAAAATATAATAAGATTTGTTTTTTAGACACTGAAGAAAGGTAAATCTGAAATTTCATAACGCAAGCAAGTTGAAACCTTACTTGCTTAAAAATAAAAAATTCAATAAAATCAATCGCTTTCCTGAATAACTTTTAGTCTATTATTACACTGTTTTAATGTGTAACGCTCTGTGTAAAATAGCATTATCTGTAGCTAGAATGTTGGCTTGCAACGCCTGTAGAATGAAAATAATGACAACTATAAAAAAACAGATTCCACCCTTATTTGTCATTGCTCATAAAGCTTTCTGCTTATCATAAGACTCTATCGTTATTATTACTGGCGACCATAACTGTTTTTTGGTTTATAAAATAACTTCAAAACATTCTAGTTGTGCCGAGTCGAAATAAATATCTTTATTATTTGGTCTATTATCTATGTTACGGTGTGTATGCTTGAAATGTGGTGAGTTTACCCAAGCATCAAAATCATCTTTTGAATCCCACTCAACAAATGAAGAAAACAACGTGTAATCTTCTTCTGTTTTTCCTTGTAAAAAGTAAAAACGATTAAACCCTTTCATTTCTTTCAAATGGCTATCGCGGTTGCGCCATATTTCAATAAAAGCATCTTCACTACCTCGTTTAATTTTAAAACGGTTCATTACAATATACATCCTTATCTCCTTTTACATTTCTAAATTAAACATCATATAAAAAAATAGCACGCCATGCGTGCTATTTGTAAATTGAGTTAAAAAAATTATTGATTCTCTTCGGCAGAATTTAACAATTCAGCTAAGTTAGCTGTTGCTTCTTCTGCTGAAATGGTTGCTGGAACCTCATCGACTGATGGCATTGCGCGTTTACGTAAACGTTCTTTATGGTAAGCATAACCAGTACCTGCTGGAATTAATCGACCAACAATAACGTTTTCTTTTAAGCCACGCAGTTCATCATTCTTACCTGCCACCGCAGCTTCAGTTAATACACGAGTCGTTTCTTGGAACGAAGCAGCAGAAATAAACGATTCAGTCGTCAATGATGCTTTAGTAATACCAAGCAAGTCATGCAAGTAAACAATCGGCTCTTTGCCTTGTGCTTCAAGTTCACGATTAATAATCTTCAAGCGAGAAACTTCAAGCTGTTCACCTTCAAGCAGACGAGAACCACCTGGATGAATAACTGTTGCCTTACGTAACATTTGTCGTACGATAACTTCAATATGTTTATCATTGATTTTTACACCTTGCAGACGATAAACTTCTTGAACTTCGTTAACAATATAACGTGTCACCGCATTAACACCACGTAAACGCAGAATATCATGCGCTGATTCAGGACCATCCGAAATCACATCACCACGCCCAACTTGTTCACCTTCAAACACGTTAAGTTGACGCCATTTTGGAATCATCTCTTCGTATGGTTCACTACCATCCAATGGCGTGATAATTAAGCGACGTTTACCTTTTGTTTCTTTACCAAATGAAATAATACCATCAATTTCAGCCAAGATAGCAGACTCTTTTGGTTTACGTGCTTCAAATAAATCAGCAACGCGTGGTAAACCACCGGTAATATCTTTGGTACCAACAGATGCTTGAGGAATACGAGCAAGTGTGTCACCAATATTAATTTCAGCACCATCTTCCAACTGGACTAATGCTTTACCTGGTAAGAAATATTGAGCAAGCATTTCTGTACCAGCCAAATAGATATCATCACCTTTAGCATCAACAATTTTAATTGCTGGGCGCAGATCTTTACCTACACCAGTACGTTCAGCTACATCTAATATCGCAATAGATGATAAACCTGTTAATTCGTCAGTTTGACGAGTAATAGTTTGACCATCAATCATATCCACAAAACGAATATACCCTTTAGTCTCAGAGATAACAGGCATTGTATGTGGATCCCAGTTAGCAACAGTTTCACCTGCGTCAACTGCCTCGCCATTACCTTTGCTTAAAATCGAACCATAAGGAACTTTATAAGTTTCTTTCATTCGACCTAAATCATCAATAATGGTTAGCTCGGCATTACGCGAAGTAATAACCAATTTCTTGTCTGGGTTAGTTACAAATTTAGCATTAGTTAATTTAATACTACCTTTGTTTTTAACTTGGACACTTGATTCCGCTGCTGCTCGCGATGCCGCACCACCGATATGGAACGTACGCATGGTTAACTGTGTACCTGGTTCACCGATTGATTGTGCAGCAATAACACCGATTGCTTCACCTTTATTGACCAAGTGACCACGGGCTAAATCACGACCATAGCATTTTGCACAAACACCAAAGTCAGTATCACACGAAACAACAGAACGGACTTTAACACTATCTACAGATTCAGCTTCAAGTAAGTCACATTTACTTTCATCAAGTAACGTGTTGCGCGGAATTAAGATATCTGCACTGCCTGGTTTTAACACATCTTCAGCAGTAACACGGCCTAAAACACGTTCACGAAGTGGCTCTTTAACATCGCCACCTTCGATAACTGGCGTCATCACCACACCTTCTAAAGTGCCACAGTCATCTTCGATAACCACTAAATCTTGTGCAACATCAACTAAACGGCGCGTTAAATAACCTGAGTTCGCTGTTTTTAATGCGGTATCGGCAAGACCTTTACGCGCACCATGGGTCGAAATAAAGTACTGAAGTACGTTTAATCCTTCACGGAAATTTGCTGTAATTGGTGTTTCAATAATTGAGCCATCTGGTTTTGCCATCAAACCACGCATACCAGCAAGCTGACGAATCTGTGCAGCAGAACCACGCGCACCAGAGTCGGCCATCATATAAATACTATTGAAAGAAGACTGAACTTCTTCTTCACCTTTACAGTTAATCACTTTTTCAGTTGATAAGTTATCCATCATGGCTTTAGCAACGCGTTCATTGGCTGCTGCCCAAATATCAATAACTTTGTTATAACGTTCACCTGCCGTTACTAAACCTGATTGGAACTGTTCTTGAATCTCAGCAACTTCAATTTCAGCCTCATTGATGATTTGCGATTTCTTCGCTGGAATTTCCATATCATCAATACCAACCGATACACCAGAACGCGCAGCGTAGGCAAACCCTGTGTACATAATTTGGTCAGCTAAAATAACTGTATCTTTCATGCCTAATTGGCGATAACAGATATTTAAAATTTTAGAGATTGCTTTTTTACCAAGTGGTTGATTAATAACAGAGAAACTCATTCCTTTTGGCATAATTAACCATAAGATCGCACGACCAACAGTTGTATCAACAACCGAAGTGGTATCTTCCCACTCACCCACACTATTATGTTGGCTTTCAGTAATACGAACTTTAACTTTAGCGTGCAATTCAACTAAACCTAAACGATATAGTTTTTCAGCTTCTTTAGGCCCTGTTAAAATCATCCCTTCGCCTTTAGCATTGACTTTATCACGAGTCATATAGTAAAGACCTAAAACCACATCCTGAGAAGGAACAATAATAGGCTCACCACTTGCTGGCGAAAGAATATTGTTAGTTGACATCATTAACGCACGAGCTTCTAATTGTGCTTCTAACGTTAATGGAACGTGAACCGCCATTTGGTCACCATCGAAGTCCGCATTAAATGCTGCACAGACTAATGGATGTAATTGAATCGCTTTACCTTCAATTAGAATCGGTTCAAATGCTTGAATACCTAATCTATGTAATGTAGGTGCACGGTTTAGTAATACTGGATGTTCTCGGATAACTTCATCTAAAATATCCCAAACAACCGCATCTTCACGTTCAACCATTTTTTTCGCTGCTTTAATGGTTGTTGCATAACCGCGACGCTCTAATTTTCCGTAAATAAATGGTTTGAATAATTCAAGTGCCATTTTTTTCGGTAAGCCACATTGATGCAAATGTAAGTAAGGACCTACAGTAATAACCGAACGACCAGAATAGTCAACACGCTTACCTAACAAGTTTTGACGGAAACGACCTTGCTTACCTTTAATCATATCAGCAAGAGACTTCAGTGGACGTTTATTTGAACCGGTAATAGCACGACCACGACGACCATTATCTAATAATGCGTCGACTGATTCTTGTAACATCCGTTTTTCGTTACGGACAATGATATCTGGTGCGGCTAAATCTAATAAGCGTTTTAAACGATTATTACGGTTAATAACTCGACGGTAAAGATCATTTAAATCTGACGTTGCAAAACGTCCACCGTCAAGTGGTACCAATGGGCGCAAATCTGGTGGTAACACTGGTAATACGTTTAGAATCATCCATTCAGGTTTATTTTCTGATTGAATAAATGCTTCAATAATTTTAATACGTTTCGTCAGTTTTTTACGTTTAGTTTCAGAATTAGTGGTAGCAAGTTCATCACGTAACGCTTCACATTCTGCTTGCACATCAATATTACGTAATAATTCTTGAATCGCTTCTGCACCCATGCGCGCATCAAATTCATCACCGAACTCTTCTAACGCATCTAAATATTGTTCTTCCGTTAAAATTTGCCCACGGTCAAGATTTGTCATGCCACCATCAAGAACCATAAATGATTCAAAATAAAGTACGCGCTCAATATCACGTAGTGGCATATCAAGTAATAAACCGATACGAGATGGTAATGATTTTAAAAACCAAATGTGCGCAGTTGGTGATGCAAGCTCAATATGCCCCATGCGCTCACGGCGCACTTTAGCTTGAGTCACTTCCACACCACATTTTTCACAAATCACACCACGGTGTTTTAAACGTTTATATTTTCCACATAAACATTCATAATCTTTTACTGGTCCAAAAATACGTGCGCAAAACAATCCATCACGTTCTGGTTTGAACGTACGGTAGTTGATTGTTTCAGGCTTTTTAACTTCACCAAAAGACCATGAGCGAATCATATCAGGAGAGGCAAGGCCTATCTTAATAGCATCAAAATCTTCTGTTTTTGTTTGTGCTTTTAGAAACTTTAGTAAGTCTTTCACAATTGACTCCTATGGAGTTAAACCAATTAGATAACTTATTATCGCTAATAAGTTATCCCTATAAATAGAAATCATTTAAGTTAGCAAATTACTCTTCATCTAACTCGATATTGATACCTAGCGAACGAATCTCTTTTAATAGTACATTAAATGATTCAGGGATCGCAGGCTCCATACGATGATCACCATCTACAATATTTTTATACATCTTCGTACGACCATTTACGTCATCTGATTTGACAGTTAACATTTCTTGTAAGGTATAAGCTGCACCATATGCTTCAAGTGCCCATACTTCCATCTCACCAAAACGTTGACCACCAAATTGAGCTTTACCACCTAATGGTTGCTGAGTAACTAAACTGTATGAACCAGTAGAACGAGCATGCATTTTGTCATCAACTAAGTGATTCAATTTCAGCATATACATGTAACCCACTGTTACCGGACGTTCGAATTGCTCACCTGTACGTCCATCGTACAAGGTAATTTGACCAGATGTTGGTAAATCGCCTAAATCAAGTAGTGCTTTAATTTCTTGCTCTTTAGCACCATCAAACACAGGTGTTGCAAGTGGCATACCATTACGTAAGTTTTGTGCAAGCGTCATAACTTCTTGATCCGTAAATTCGGCTACATTCACTTTTTGTGCAGCGCCTAAACCAAGATCGTACGCTTTTTGGATAAATTCACGTAATTTAGCTAATTCTTGCTGCTCTTTTAGCATAGTGTCGATCTTCTGACCAATACCTTTAGCAGCCATACCCAAGTGAGTTTCTAGTATTTGTCCGATATTCATACGAGATGGAACACCTAGTGGATTTAATACAATATCAACTGGGCGACCCTTGTCATCATATGGCATGTCTTCAATTGGATTAATTTTAGAGATAACCCCTTTGTTACCATGACGACCTGCCATCTTATCACCAGGCTGAATTTGACGTTTAACCGCCAAGTAAACTTTAACAATTTTAAGCACTCCTGGCTGTAAATCATCGCCTTGAGTGATCTTCATGCGTTTAGCTTCTAGCTTTTTATTAAATTCAGCTTTGATTTCTTCATGTTGCTCAGCAAGTTGTTCTAATTGAGCTTGCTTATCTTCGTTAGCTATACCAATTGTCAACCATTTTTCACGAGGTAAAGCATCTAATTTATCTGCTTTGATGCCACCAGAAATAAGCACATCACGAATACGAGCAAATAGCGCAGCTTCTAAGATTTTAAGCTCTTCAGTTAAGTCTTTTCTTGCTTGTTTAAGTTGCATTTCTTCAATTTCAAGTGCACGTTTATCTTTTTGTACACCATCGCGAGTAAACACTTGAACATCAATAACTGTGCCTGAAACACCATTTGGCACACGTAACGAAGTATCTTTAACATCGGATGCTTTTTCGCCGAATATGGCACGCAGTAATTTTTCTTCTGGGGTTAATTGTGTTTCACCTTTAGGCGTTACTTTACCAACCAGAATATCGCCACCTTGGACTTCAGCACCAATATAAACAATACCTGACTCATCAAGTTTAGATAATGCAGCTTCACCCACATTTGGAATATCAGCGGTAATTTCTTCTGCACCTAACTTTGTATCTCGAGAGACACAAGATAATTCTTGAATATGAATAGATGTGAAACGATCATCTTGTACTACTTTTTCAGAGACTAAAATAGAATCCTCAAAGTTATAACCATTCCATGGCATAAATGCCACACGCATGTTTTGACCTAATGCTAATTCACCTAAGTCAGTAGATGGACCATCGGCAAGTACATCGCCACGTTCAACTTTCTCACCTAATTCCACACATGGAATTTGATTAATACAAGTATTTTGGTTTGAACGGGTATATTTAGTTAAGTTATAAATATCAATACCTGTTTCACCAGCGTATATCTCATCAGCGTTAACATTAACGACAATACGTGATGCGTCTACATATTGCACTGTACCACCACGGCGAGCCACTGCTGTTACACCAGAGTCAACCGCTACAGCACGTTCCATACCAGTTCCAACAAACGGTTTTTCCGCTTTTAACGTAGGTACTGCTTGACGTTGCATGTTCGCACCCATTAAGGCACGGTTCGCATCGTCATGCTCAAGGAATGGAATTAATGAAGCACCAACTGATACGATTTGTTGAGTTGATACGTCCATATAATGAACTTGTTCAGGACTATATAAACCTGATTCACCATTTAAACGACATGTCACTAAATCTTCTTTAAAGCGACCATCTTCATCAAGGTTTGAGTTTGCCTGAGCAATCACAAATTCACTTTCATCAATCGCTGATAGATAATTAATTTCATCAGTTACGATGCCATCAATAACTCGACGATACGGCGTTTCTAAGAAACCATACTCATTAGTCCGCGCATAAACCGCTAATGAATTAATCAAACCGATATTTGGACCTTCCGGTGTTTCAATCGGGCAAACACGACCATAATGCGTTGGATGCACGTCACGCACTTCAAACCCTGCTCGTTCACGAGTTAAACCGCCTGGACCTAATGCAGATATTCGGCGTTTGTGCGTAATTTCAGATAATGGGTTATTTTGATCCATAAACTGCGATAGCTGACTAGAGCCAAAAAATTCACGAATCGCAGCTGAAATTGGTTTCGCATTAATCATATCTTGTGGCATGAGCGAATCGAGATCACCTAGAGATAAGCGCTCTTTCACTGCTCGCTCAACACGAACTAAACCAATACGGAATTGGTTTTCTGCCATTTCACCAACGCTACGAATACGACGATTGCCTAAATGGTCAATATCATCAACTTCACCGTGACCATTTCGAATAGCAATCAATTTTTTCATCACGTCAACGATATCATCTTTCGTTAAAACGCTTTCGCCTTCAATGTCATCGCGACCTAAAGAACGATTAAACTTCATACGACCAACAGCAGATAAATCATAGCGCTCGTCAGAGAAGAATAAATTATCAAATAATGCTTCAGCTGCTTCTTTTGTTGGCGGCTCACCAGGGCGCATCATGCGATAAATTTCAACTAACGCACCTAATCGGTCACGCGTTGAATCAACATTTAATGTTTCAGAAATAAATGCACCATGATCTAAATCATTAGTGAACAAGGTTTCTATTCTTTTATATCCCGCATTGGTTAATTGAAGTAATAACTCTAGCGAGATTGGAGTATTAGCAAAAGCAATTATCTCGCCCGTTGCTTCATCAACATAATTTTTAGCAAGAACTTTATTAACGATATATTCAACAGGTACATCAATTTTACTAACATTATCTTTTTCTAACTCACGAATGTGACGAGCAGTAATACGACGACCTTTTTCAACATAAATTTTACCTTTTGATTCAATATCAAATAGTGCTGTGTCGCCCCGTAAACGCTCTGGAACAAGATCCATTTTTAACTTAGATTTACCAACTTCAAAAATGGTTTTCTCAAAGAAAATGTCTAAAATTTCTTCCGTTTCAAAACCTAACGCACGTAAAATAATTGTTGCTGGAAGCTTACGGCGACGGTCAATACGAGCGAAAAGATTATCTTTTGGATCAAATTCAAAATCAAGCCAAGAGCCACGATAAGGAATAATCCGAGCATTGTATAGAACTTTACCAGAAGAGTGTGTTTTACCTTTATCACTATCAAAGAACACACCAGGACTACGATGCAATTGCGATACGATTACACGCTCTGTGCCGTTGATCACAAATGTACCATTGTCCGTCATCAAAGGAATTTCGCCCATGTAGACGTCTTGCTCTTTAATATCTTTAACTGTTCCTTCTGGCGCATCTTTATCATAAATCACTAAACGTAATTTTACACGCAACGGTGCTGAGTAAGTGATCCCTCTAATTTGACATTCTTTAACATCAAACACAGGTTCGCCCATCTTAAAGCTCACGTATTGCAACTCAGCGTTACCGCTATAACTTTTTATCGGAAATATTGAACGAAATGCGGCTTCTAAGCCATATTGGCCTTCTGGATCTTGCTCAATAAATTTCTGGAACGAATCAAGTTGAATAGAAAGAAGATACGGTATATCCAAGACTTGTGGACGCTTACCAAAATTCTTACGAATTCGCTTTTTCTCGGTATAAGAGTAAACCATTAGTTCCTCAACTTGCTTATCTGCTATTCTAGCATGATTAAATATTCATCAGGATTACTATCGCTAACTGATGGCACCTGACACCTCATCGAAAATATCTATAAATATCAATTGATTAGGCTTAATAAATATACTATTTCTTTATTACTTTTATTGATAATCTTCAAATAAAATTCTTTAACTTATTATAGCGCAAAAAGGCTGGAGGTATAAAACCCCCAGCCATTTGCTGTGTTATCGATAAACTTATTTAAGTTCGACAACCGCACCAGATTCTTCAAGTGCCTTTTTAAGCTCATCGGCATCAGCTTTACTAACAGCTTCTTTAACAGTTGCTGGAGCTGATTCAACAAGATCTTTAGCTTCTTTTAAGCCTAAACCAGTTGCACCACGAACTGCTTTGATAACAGCAACTTTGTTAGCACCAACATCTTTTAAGATTACATCAAATTCAGTTTTTTCTTCTGCTGCTTCAGCAGGACCCGCTGCGGCTACAGCTACAGCTGCTGCTGCAGAAACACCAAATTTTTCTTCCATCATTGATACAAGTTCAACAACGTCCATAACAGACATTTCAGCAACTGCATCTAAAATTTGTTCTTTAGTGATAGACATAATATAGTTTCCTAAATTTACATTTTTTTAATTAATAAAATTCACAATCAAGCTGCTAATTAAGCTGCTTCTTTTTGATCGCGAACCGCTGCAAGAGTACGAACCAATTTGCCAGCTGCGGCTTCTTTCATGGTTGACATCAAGCGAGCTAATGCTTCTTCATAAGTAGGTAATGTTGCTAAGCGATCAATATTCGCTGCAGTAATTAACTCACCTTCAAAGGCTGCGGCTTTTATCTCAAATTTGTCATTTTCCTTTGCAAACGCCTTAAAAATACGCGCTGCAGCACCTGGGTGCTCACTTGAAAACGCAATTAGAGTTGGACCAACAAACGTATCTTTCAAACACTCGTATTGAGTGCCCTCAACAACACGGCGTAATAGCGTATTACGAACAACACGCATATAAACACCCGCTTCGCGAGCAGATTTACGTAATGCAGTCATTTTTTCTACAGTTACGCCACGAGAATCAGCAACAACTGCAGATAGCGCACCTTTGGCGATTTCATTAACTTCAGCAACAATTTCTTGTTTATTTTGAAGATTTAGTGCCATTGGTATTGCTCCTGGATTATACTAGGCAAAGCCTAGACTTATTTTAACTAACTACAATATGTAGCTAGCACAACCACGATGAGCAGAATCCCTCTATTATATCTTATCAGGCTCTGTCACCGTCTACGTAGGAAAATTAAGTAGTCAAAACTCAACTACACCTACGGTCTTGGACGGGGTCTGGTTAAGGCCAGACACCAACCGATCTTTTTGTTTAATTATTAAATTAATTAAACGTTTGCATTTAATGTTGCTTGATCAATTGCAACACCTGCACCCATTGTAGTAGAAAGGCTAACTTTTTTAATAAATACACCTTTCGAAGATGCTGGTTTTGCACGTTTTAAAGCAACAAGTAATGCTTCTAAATTTTCTTTAAGCTTATCTGCATCAAAATCAGCTTTACCGATAGTTGTATGGATAATACCATTTTTATCATTACGGTAACGAATCTGACCAGCCTTAGCATTTTTTACAGCTTCAGCAACGTTAGGAGTTACAGTGCCAACTTTAGGGTTTGGCATTAAACCACGAGGCCCTAAAATTTGACCTAATTGACCAACTACACGCATAGCGTCAGGCGATGCAATAACAACATCAAAGTCCATTTCACCTTTTTTGATTTGATCAGCTAGATCATCCATACCGACTAATTCAGCACCAGCTTCTTTCGCTGCTTCTGCATTTGCTCCTTGAGTAAATACAGCAACGCGCACACTACGTCCTGTGCCATGTGGAAGCACAATTGCACCGCGAACATTTTGGTCTGATTTACGTGAATCGATACCTAAATTTACAGCTACGTCAACACTTTCTGTAAATTTAGCAGTAGCTAATTCTTTTAATAAGGCAATAGCTTCGTTAATGTCATATTGTTTAGTTGCGTTCACTTTTTCGCGGATAAGTTTAGCTTTCTTAGATAATTTAGCCATTGATTAACCCTCCACTTCCAAGCCCATTGAACGTGCAGTTCCTTCAATAGAACTCATCATCGATTCAATGGTAGCACCATTCATATCAGCTGCTTTTAATTCTGCGATTTCGCGAATTTGCGCGCTCGTTACTTTACCTACTTTCTTCTTGTTAGGTTCGCCAGAACCTGACTTGATTTTAGCCGCTTTCTTTAATAAAACAGCTGCTGGAGGCGTTTTCGTAACAAAAGTAAATGAGCGGTCAGAATATACCGTAATTACAACTGGAATTGGTAAACCTTTTTCCATGCTTTCTGTTTTTGCATTAAATGCTTTACAGAATTCCATGATATTAACGCCATGTTGACCAAGTGCTGGACCAACTGGCGGACTAGGATTTGCTGCACCAGCTGCAACTTGCAACTTGATGTAAGCTTGTACTTTTTTTGCCATTTTTAGTTTCCTGTGCTCGGGTGCAAACGCCTCTATTAATAATAACTATTAATAAATAGACAGCTCCCCTAAGTTAAATGAGGGCAAAATTATCCTACAACTCGGATAAAATTACAAGATTTATTTAAAAAGAAATAACCAAAGCAAGGTAAACACCTTGCTTTTAAGTTACAACTAAATGAAATAACAATAAATTTAAAGTACGTTAACTGCGTTAAGCTCTTTAAACGCAAGCTCTAAACGAGCAACTAAAGAGTCTTGACCTTTACGTAACCATACGCGAGGGTCGTAGTATTTTTTATTTGGCGCATCAGCACCTTCAGGATTGCCTAATTGCCCTTGTAAGTAAGCTTCATTGGCTTTGTAGTAATTCAACACACCTGCCCAGTTAGCCCATTGAGTATCTGTATCAATATTCATTTTAATGACACCATAACTCACTGCTTCAGCAATTTCTTCTGGTGTAGAACCAGATCCGCCATGGAACACAAAGTTTAATGATTTTTCAGGTAAGTTAAACTTCTCTGATACATATTTTTGTGAATTATCTAAAATTTTTGGCGTTAATTTCACATTACCTGGCTTATAAACACCATGTACATTACCAAATGACGCGGCAATAGTAAAACGTGGGCTGATTGCACTTAAACGTTCGTAAGCATAAGCCACATCTTCTGGTTGAGTATAGAGTGCCGAACTATCCATATGGCTATTATCAACACCATCTTCTTCACCACCAGTACAACCTAATTCTAACTCTAAAGTCATTTTCATTGCTGACATGCGAGCAAGGTATTGACAACAAATATCAATGTTATCTTTTAATGACTCTTCTGAAAGATCTATCATATGAGATGAAAATAATGGTTTACCTGTTTTAGCAAAATGTGTTTCACCTGCATCAAGTAATCCATCAACCCATGGAAGTAATTTTTTAGCACAATGATCAGTGTGTACAATAACAGGCACACCATATTTTTCAGCCATAAGGTGAACATGTTTAGCACCAGAGATCGCTCCTAAAACAGCGCACTCTTGCCCTTCCAGTTTTAACCCTTTACCCGCGATAAACTGAGCACCACCATTAGAAAACTGTACAATAACAGGTGAGCCCACTTTAGCGGCTGTTTCAATTACTGCATTGATGGTATTAGTATCAACACAGTTCACAGCTGGTAATGCAAAATTATTTTCACGTGCAACTTGAAATACTTTTTGAACATCGTCACCAGTTACAACACCAGGTTTAACAACATCAGAAATCTTTGTAGCCATTTTATTACCTATAAATTTATTTATATAAAAAGTAAAGGATGAGTAATTATCTCATCCTTTTCACTGAATCTATATTATGCTTTTGCTCTAGCTTCTAGCATTGCAACAGCAGGAAGTTTTTTACCTTCAACAAACTCAAGGAAAGCGCCACCACCAGTTGAAATATAAGAAATTTTATCTTCAATGCCAAATAAATCAATTGCAGCTAAAGTATCACCACCACCAGCAATTGAGAAACCTTCGCTATCTGCAATTGCTTTCGCAACAATTTCAGTGCCACGGCGGAAATTTGGGAATTCAAAAACACCCACAGGACCATTCCATAAAATGGTTTTAGCGTTCTTGATAATATCTGCTAATACTTCAGCTGATTTATCGCCTAAATCAAGAATTTGTTCGTTTTCTTTAACGTCTTTTACTGATTTTTCAGTTGCAGTTGCAGTCTCACTAAACTCTGTTGCAACTCGTACATCAGTAGGTACTGGAATTTCACAATTTGCCATTAATTTTTTCGCTTCAGGAATTAAATCGGCTTCATAAAGTGATTTACCAACATTATAACCTTCAGCTGCAATAAATGTATTTGCGATACCGCCACCAACAATAATTTGATCAGCAATTTTTGATAATGAATCAAGTACGGTTAACTTAGTTGATACTTTTGATCCAGCAACAATTGCAACCATTGGTCTTGCAGGATTATCAAGTGCTTTACCTAAAGCATCAAGTTCAGCGGCTAATAATGGACCAGCACAAGCAACTGGCGCAAATTTACCTGCACCATGAGTTGAGGCTTGGGCACGGTGAGCAGTGCCAAATGCATCCATTACATAGATATCACAAAGCGCTGCATATTTTTTAGATAAAGTTTCGTCATCTTTACCTTCACCTACATTGAAACGAACATTTTCTAGAACAACTAATTCGCCTTCTTTTACATCAACGCCATCAAGATAGTCTTTGACTAAACGGACAGGGAATGACACATGTTCTTTTAAATAATCAACAACAGGTTGTAAAGAGAATTCTGGGTTATATTCGCCTTCTGTTGGACGGCCAATATGAGAGGTAACCATTACTTTAGCACCTTTTTTAATGGCATCTTCAATAGTAGGTAGTGATGCTTTAATACGCGCATCTGAAGTTACCTTACCATTTTTAACCGGCACATTAAGATCTGAGCGAATAAATAAGCGTTTTCCTTTTAGATCAAGATCTTGCATTCTAATAATAGACATGAGATTTCCTCTTATAAAATATAATAA
>NZ_LZGZ01000345.1:0-1264 GCF_001690515.1 Gilliamella sp. Fer4-1
AATATTTACAGAAAATTGCTAACTCTAGTTACTATGACAATTATGGCTTTAAAATTCGATCTCATGCAATCTATCTATTAACACGCCAAAATCAAGTAACTACAAGTTATTTAGCATCTATAATTGCAGATCTAAATAGAAATTCAAATACGCAATGGAAAAAAGATATCATAGCAATGTATTTAGCCTCATCATATAAAATGCTAAAAATGGATAAAGAAGCCAATAAATTACTTAAACCAATTTGGCAACAACTAGAAACAGCATACGATCATGCTTGGTGGACAAACAAATATTATGACCCACTAGTTGTTGATGCAGGAAGGATCTATTTAATTAGCAAACATTTTCCTGAAAAGGCAAAAACGATTCCAGCTCAAGCACTTGAAAATATGGTTATCATGCTTAACAAACAAAGATACACAACTCAATCCGCTGCAATGACTATCCTTGCTTTAAGTAGTTATTCGTCAAGTATTGATAAATCTAATTTATCTAATGATACTCTCCAAATTAATGCAATATCTAAAGAAGGAGAAAAACAAAAAATCATTGCGAATTTAAATGGAATTCTAGCCAAAGGTAAATTTGATGCTCAAGATACTAAAATCAATGTAACAAATAAATCAGATTTACCTGCTTGGTACATGCTTTCAGAGCAAGGTTATGACACAACACCGCCTAAAGAACCAATTAAACGAGGTCTTGAAATCTATCGTGAATTCACAGACCTTGAGGGCAAACCCGTTGAACAAGTTAAGCTGGGCGATAAAATCAACGTGACGATTCAACTCCGTGCGGTATCAGATGATGGAATAACGAATATAGCAATTGTTGATTTGCTACCTGGCGGCTTTGAAGTTGTACAACAACCTATATCTAATCAGGAAGATGCCAGTGAAGAATATGAGGAATATGACAACCATGAATACAGTGGTTATAACTGGGTTTCACCAATTGCTACAAAAACTGGTACTTGGTATCCTGAATATACCGATGTACGTGAAGATCGTGTTATTATTTATGGAGAAACTTATAATAGTAAAATACAAAAATTCACTTATCAAATCAAAGCAACTAATGTGGGCACTTATAGTATTCCACCTGCATTCGGTGAAGCAATGTATGATCGTGATATTCAAGCCGTATCAAAAGGTGGGCAAAAAATAAGCATCATTCCGTAGAATAGTTTTACAACTACTTATCCATTTTCCAAACGGGCTTAAGCCCGTTTTTTCAATATATATTGAATATATAAAAAAAG
>NZ_LZGZ01000346.1:0-6652 GCF_001690515.1 Gilliamella sp. Fer4-1
AAATGAATTCAGTTTCACCTATTGTTGATGTGTTACAAGGCAGAATTGCTGTTGGTAGCACTATTTCTGTTCAAGGCTGGGTAAGAACTCGGCGTGATTCTAAAGCCGGTATTTCATTTTTAGCTGTTTATGATGGTTCTTGCTTTGATCCTATTCAAGCTGTTATTGAAAATAATTTACCTAATTATGAACAAGATATCTTACGCTTAACTGCCGGATGTTCAGTTAAGGTGACGGGTAAAGTCGTGGAATCACCAGGTCAAGGTCAAAAATATGAATTACAAGCCATACAAGTTGAAGTTTACGGCTTTGTTGATGATCCTGAAACTTACCCAATGGCAGCTAAACGTCATTCAATTGAGTATCTTCGTGAAGTCGCACACTTACGAGCAAGAACGAATATTGTTGGTGCGATAACACGTGTACGCCATACACTTGCACAAGCAATTCATCAATTTTTTGATGAGCGTGGCTTTTATTGGTTATCAACCCCAATTATTACCGCGTCGGATACTGAAGGGGCAGGCGAAATGTTCCGAGTTTCAACACTCGATATGTTAAATCTGCCTAAATCAGATAATGGTAACATTGATTTTGATAAAGACTTTTTTGGTAAAGAAGCTTTTTTAACCGTTTCTGGACAGTTAAATGCTGAAACTTATGCTTGTGCGCTTTCTAAAGTTTACACATTTGGCCCAACATTTCGGGCTGAAAACTCAAACACAACTCGTCATTTAGCTGAGTTTTGGATGATGGAACCCGAAGTGGCATTCGCCGATCTAAATGACAATGCTAAGCTTGCCGAAGACATGCTGAAATATGTGTTTAAATCAGTATTAGAAAAACGTGCTGACGACATGCAATTTTTCGCTCAGCACGTAGATAAAGAAGCAATAACACGCCTTGAAAACTTTATTAACGCTGATTTTGCCCAAGTTAACTATACTGATGCTATAACCATTTTACAAAATTGCGATGCTAAGTTTGAAAATCCAGTCAGTTGGGGAATCGACTTAGCCTCAGAACACGAGCGTTATTTAGCCGAACAACATTTTAAAGCACCAGTAGTTGTAAAAAACTATCCGAAAGATATTAAAGCATTCTATATGCGCATGAACGATGACGGTAAAACCGTTGCGGCGATGGATGTATTAGCGCCTGGTATTGGTGAAATTATCGGAGGTTCACAGCGTGAAGAGCGTTTAGATATGTTAGATAAACGTATGGAAGAATTGGGACTTAAGAAAGAAGATTATTGGTGGTATCGTGATTTGCGCCGTTATGGTACCGTACCACATTCTGGCTTTGGACTTGGTTTCGAACGATTAATTGCTTATGTAACAGGTGTGCAAAATGTGCGTGATGTGATCCCATTTCCAAGAACACCACGTAATGCAAATTTTTAAACTAGTTGAGTTATAACCAATTCATTAGAGCTAAAGATTAACTAATTTTAGCTTTAATGCGCTCAAAAAACAAACAAACAGGCTTAATTTTGTGCTTAGGCATCACCTTTTATGAAAAGTTCGCTTGATTTTAAAAAAAATTTATACATAATTTACACTACTGTAAAAAGTAGATAAAAATAATAGATAAAAATATTATTTTTTGGATGAATAATTATTTGTACAAAATTGACACTAAACTTATGGACAGTGTCTTTTTAAGAAAATAACCATGAGGGTAAAAAATGAAACGTAATCTATTAGCAATCGCTATCCCTGCGCTTTTAGTAGCAGCTAGCGCAAATGCATCTATTGAAGTATGGAACAAAGATGGTAATAAAGTTGACTTTTATGGTCGAGTAAAAGCAGCTAACAATATTACTGATCGTGGTCAAGCTGGCGAAGGTGATGATACTTCTGCTCGTTTAGGTATGTCTGGCCAAACTCAAATCACTGATAGCGTAACTGGCTACGGTCGCTGGGAATATGAAGCGAAAGCAGGTAAGAATTCTGATAACGAAGTACGTTATGCTTTTGCTGGTTTAAACTTTGGTGATTTTGGGTCATTCGATTATGGTCGTAACGATGGTGTGCTAAAAGCAATCACAGCTTATACTGACGTATTACCGCAATTTGGTGGTGAAGCAGCAAACAATAGTTGGAACGTGCTTTCAGCTCGTACTAAAGCTGTTGCAACTTACCGTAACAATAACTTCTTTGGTCTATTTGATGACTTAAGTTTTGCATTACAATATGCAGATAATGGTGATAATGCAACTACTTTTGATAGTAAACTTGCTAAAGTAAAACTTGATAGCGATGGTGACTTCGATGGATTTAGTGGCGAAAGCCGTGAGGCCTATGGTGCAAATGTTCAATGGAGAATTTTTGACACAGGTTTAACTGCTGGTGCAGGTTATGCTCAAACAGCTGGTAAGAGTGCGAAATATCAGGACGAAGATGGTTACGTTGATGGCATTAAGAGAGTTAAAACTTGGTCAGCTGGTATCAAATACGATAACTATAATCTATACTTAGCGGCTAACTATTTCCAAACTAAATTCAATACTTACTATGATGCTTTTGAAGAGCACCACAGAGATCCAAAAATTAAAGGTGTTGAATTAGTTGCTCAATATGGTATTGATTTAGAAGTAGGTCGTTTAACACCTTCTTTGGCTTATGTGCAACATAAGGTTAGCAGTGATGAAGTTGGTTATTATGATGAAGATCATAAAGAGGGGCGTAATTTAGTTAAATATGTTTCACTTGGTGCAACATATGATCTAAATAAAAACTTTAGCGCTATCGTAGAATATAAATTTAATCTACTTAAGAAACAAGATATTGGTGCTGAGTTAAACACTATTCGTGAAAGCAACGGTCGCCACCCATACAAACCAGGTACTAAAGACGTGTTAGGTGTTGGTTTAATTTACCAATTCTAATTGCTTCTTGATATCTTATAAAAAGGCACTTATTGTGCCTTTTTTTTCGCCTTATAAATACCTTTCTAGTTAAAAAAACATTTTATGTTTAAAAAAAATAATAACAAACATTAAAATATTCGAAAATTCGCAGAATTAATCTAACTTCCAGTGTTAAATAGGTAATAAAATCTGTTCTGTAACAAGAAAATCGATATCACAATAATAATATAATTGCTAATTATTAGCAGTTATTTGTTAAACCAAAGCAAAGTAATTTGCATCTTTAATAATATAAAATACCTAAGAGGGTAAAAATGAAACGTAATCTATTGGCAATCGCTATTCCTGCGCTCTTAATTGCAGGCACAGCTAACGCTTCTATTGAAGTGTGGAATAAAGACAGTAATAAAGTTGACTTTTATGGTCGAGTTTATGCTTTAAACTATATTACTGATCGTAATAACCAAACGGGCGAAGGTGACAAAACCACAGCTCGTTTAGGTATGTCTGGTCAAACTCAAGTTACTGACAGTGTAACAGGATATGGTCGTTGGGAATATGAAGCTAAAACTGGCGAAAATGCCGATAACGAAACTCGCTATGCTTTTGCTGGTTTAAACTTTGGTGATTTTGGGTCATTCGATTACGGTCGTAATGATGGTGTGCTAAAAACATTAACGTCATATACGGATGTTTTACCTGAATTTGGTGGTGATGCTTCGGATAATGATCTTTATGCACTAACAGCGCGCACCAAAGCTGTTGCAACTTATCGTAACTCAGACTTTTTTGGCTTAGTAAACGGTCTGAATTTTGCTGTTCAATATGCGGATAATGGTGATAATAGCTCTACTCGCCATTTCATCAAACATGATCGTAATGGTGAAAAACGCGATAGCGCTGAAGCTTGGGGTTCAGTAGTTGATTGGAATGTGCTTGATACAGGTTTATCTGTTGGCGCAGGTTATGCTCAAACTGGTGGACATAAGGATGCTAAAGCATGGTCAGCAGGTGTTAAATATGATAATAACAACCTTTATTTAGCTGCATTATATATTCAAGGTAAACAAAAATATGGTTGGGATAATGCATTAACGACACACAGTGCGAATGACTTAAAAACCAAAGGTTATGAATTTGTTGCGCAATATGGTATTGACTTTGAAGTGGGTCGTTTAACGCCATCTGTTGCATATATTCAACATAAAGTTAAAGATGCATCTAGTTATTCAAGTGATGCAGGACTTAAAGGTAATGATTTAGCGAAGTATGTTGACGTTGGATTAACTTATGACTTTAACAAAAACTTACAAGCTATTATCGATTATAAGATCAATTTATTAGATAAAGATGATATTGGCGCACGTCGTGCTTTATATGAAGATGGCGCATTTACTAAATCGCAAATCAATGGCACAACAAAAGACACCGTAGCTCTTGGTTTAATTTACCAATTCTAATTGATTGTCTCTTAATATAAAAAAGGCACTTTAGTGCCTTTTTTATTATTTTTTACCGATTAAATATCTGTTGCACTTTAATTAAGACTCTGTTAAAAACAAACAAAGATAATAATAAATTAGGATATTAATGATGCTAAATACCACGCGCAAATTACTAACTAAAAAAAACATTGCTTTAGTTGCCCACGATCATTTGAAAGAGTCTTTATTAGCTTGGTGTAAAAAAAATCGTGAAGAGCTTTCTCATCATAATTTATGTGGAACAGGTACGACAGGCACATTAATCAAGAAAGAAACAGGATTAAATATTACGCCAATGCTTAGCGGACCAATGGGGGGCGATCAGCAAATTGGGGCGTTAATTGCAGAAGGTAAAATCGATATTCTCATATTCTTTTGGGATCCACTTAATGTGTACCGCATGATCCCGATGTTAAAGCGCTTTTACGTTTATCAACAGTTTGGAATATTCCGGTTGCTACAAATCAAGCTACCGCTAACGCATTAATACAATCGCCAATATTTACACAAGAAGTGGATATTGAAATTCCTGATTACCAAAGTTATTTGAAAGAACGAGTAAGGTAGATGCTAATTTCTTCTGTAAAGTTTTAGCATAGCTTGTGGTGCAATTGCTGAATATTTTGACGCAAAAACAATAATAATAACTAGTATACTTTTACGATCTGATGGCATAGCTATTTCAAATCGACTTACCATAACCCCCCTTTGGATTGCCTTAACGCTAGTAGATTTTTTGACGTCAGGATAATTATAAAAATGCCCCCCGTGATTAAGATAAGAAAGATTGGCTGATTTTTCCATTTCTAAATAAAATAGCTTCATTAACATCTAATTTAGCCCAGACTTCATTTGAAGTTAAAGGCATTGTTGAAATAATAGTTACTACATCATTAGATGTAGTATGTTTTTGAAAGTCAATTTCAACATCTTCATCAATTAATTTTGCTTTACCAAATGGCGCTTTACGGGTTATCCAATGTAAATTAGTTGCACAATAAGCAAACACATATTGCCCATCAGAAAGCAACATATTAAATATACCAAGTTGACTTAACTGATTGGCACATTGTTTAATATATTTAAACAGTTCAAGATCATCGGTCGGTTGTTGCGAATATTTTTGGTGTAATTGATTTATTAAGTAGCAAAAAGCATATTCACTATCAGTTTCGCCGACAGGTTGAAATAGTCCTGTATCTAAATTTTGGTAATCAGTTAATTGCCCATTATGGGCAAAAGTCCAGTTCTTACCCCAAAGCTCGCGAGTAAATGGATGGGTATTTTCCAGTGCGACACCGCCTCGATTTGCTTGTCGAATATGAGCAACCACGGCTTTAGATTTGATGGGATATTCTTTTACCATTTTAGCAATAGGTGAATAGCTACAAGGCTCAGGATCTTTAAATGTTCGGCAACCTTTTCCTTCATAAAAAGTAATCCCCCAACCATCTTTGTGAGGACCTTTGTCCCCACCTCGTTTAATTAGGCTACTAAAACTAAAACAAATATCGGTTGGCACATTGGCGCTCATACCCAATAATTCACACATATTATTTTGACATCTCCTTTTCAATAAGAAGAATAAGAATATGAATTACTTTAATGTGGATTTCTTGTACACGATCGGCATAGCCAGAATGTGGAACACGAATATCAACATCGGCAAGCCCATTCATCTTCCCACCATCTTTACCGGTTAATGTAATGATTTTCATCCCTCTTTGTTTTGCTGCCTCAATGGCTTTAAGCACATTGGTTGAGTTCCCTGAGGTTGAAATACCTAAAAGTACATCACCTTTTTGACCTACACCTTCAATATAACGTGAAAAAATAAAATCAAACCCAAAATCATTACCCACACACGAAATGTGACTTACATCAGATATAGCAATTGCAGGGTAAGCTGGGCGATTATCGCGAAAACGACCTGTTAACTCTTCAGCAAAATGCATCGCATCACAATGAGAACCGCCATTACCACATGATAAAACTTTACCGCCTTGTTTAAATGAATCAGCAATTAAGACAGCCGCTTTTTGAATCTGCTCAAGATTTTTATCATCCGAAACAAAACTAGTTAAGACCTCAATGGCTTGGTTTAACTCATTACGAATATTGTCAATGTACACTGATACTTCCCCATCATTAAATAAATTTATTGTACTATTGTAATTTTTTCAAAATAGCTTGCAAGCGATAAAAATAAAATTACTTTTCTTGGCAAAAACTTTCAGGTAGATATGTACATTAAGTACATATGTTTTAAATATAAATGTTAAAGTCCAAATAA
>NZ_LZGZ01000347.1:0-1029 GCF_001690515.1 Gilliamella sp. Fer4-1
ATAAAATTGCGCGGGAATAAACGGGATTAAACCTTATTTCAAAAGGGTTTGTGAAAAATTAAAATAAAATTGCGGGAAAAAATGCAGAATGGAAATAAAATTAAAAACGGCTGTAAAATTTCGGTTGGCGCGGAAATACTTATTAGCCGTTTAAATTGCGTTTAAAAATAATTTAAATGCTTTATCTTTTTGATAGAACCCTTTCTAATTTTGCTATTACTTTGAAGTTTGGATCTTCTTTTTGCACGGTGAATGCTTTGTAATTTTGATTGTCGCTGATGACGCTATACGACACATCAACGGGGTTGTACTGTAACCTCTTCACCATTATCACACCATTAAATAATATGATGTAAATACCTCCCAGTGCTTTTGCTTGTTCTGTGCTGTCATTGTGGATGCTAACTAATAGCGTGTCTCCATTTTTGATTGCGTCTGACATGCTGTCATCTGTTGCTGTGAATGTTGCTAGATCTACATTTGATAGCCCTTGTCTCTCAACAAATTCGTTTGATAATATTATCCATGCCGCCCCGTCTGTTGATATTTTGATATCATCAATATTTGATGTGTCAACTTTTAGCTCACCAATTATTGTATGGTCTTTGAAAAAATCATCAACGGGTATTTTTAATTTTTGATTATTATCATTATTATAATCTGCTGCTAATTCTTCCATTTTTTCATTTCGCTTATTTAGAATGGTTGATACCTCGTACTCATAGACTCGCCCTTTTACTCCTGAAACTCTTCGGCGCACCCAATTTTCAGTTTTTGCTTTATAAGTTACACCTTGAATTGTAGAAGGCATTCCATACTTACCTACGATATCTTTCAATTGAATCCATAACTCTTTCATTCAAGCCTCTTTAATTTAAAGAACTCTTTATATCAAAAGTAAAAGTTTATATTAAATTTTTATCAAATAAAAACAAAGCGATAAAAAGATAATCGCAAATAAAATGCATTTTTTGATTTAAAGAGCATTGATTTAAAATTTAATTTGATTTAAAGTATCTTTAAATCAAA
>NZ_LZGZ01000348.1:0-6024 GCF_001690515.1 Gilliamella sp. Fer4-1
ATCAAAAATGAATAAACATATTGATAATGAATTTTAAGTAAAAGTTTGTTAAAATACAGCGATTTTAAAATTATTTAATCTGGAGAATTTTATGGCAGGTCATAGTAAATGGGCCAATACCAAACACCGTAAAGCAGCGCAAGATGCAAAACGCGGTAAAATATTTACCAAAATTATTCGTGAGTTGGTAACCGCAGCAAAACTTGGTGGCGGCGATCCAGCGTCAAATCCACGGTTACGTGCAGCAATGGACAAAGCATTATCGAATAATATGACCCGCGATACCATGAATCGAGCGGTTGCTCGTGGTGTTGGTGGTGAAGATGATAGCAATATGGAAACAATCATTTATGAAGGGTATGGCCCTGCTGGTACTGCTGTCATGGTTGAATGCTTAAGTGATAATCGTAATCGTACCGTATCAGAAGTGCGCCACGCCTTTACTAAAACGGGTGGCAATTTAGGTACTGATGGTTCAGTTTCATATTTATTTACCAAAAAAGGAGTTATTTCATATCCGACGGGTACCAATGAAGATCAAGTGATGAATGCTGCGCTTGAAGCAGGTGCTGATGATGTTGTTACTTACGATGATGGCGCTATTGATGTTTTTACCACACCAGAAACATTTGGTGAAGTAAAAGATGCACTTGATGCAGCAGGGTTAGTTGCTGAAGCCGCTGAAGTATCAATGATTCCAGCAACAAAAGTCGATCTTGACATTGAATCTGCACCAAAATTATTACGTCTGATTGATATGCTCGAAGATTGTGATGATGTTCAAGAAGTTTATCATAACGGTGAAGTTTCTGACGAGGTCGCAGCAACGCTTTAATGGCCATTATTCTTGGCATCGATCCAGGTTCTCGTTTGACGGGTTACGGTGTAATCCGCCAAACTGGGCGTCAACTTTCCTATCTTGGCAGTGGATGTATCCGTACTTCTGTTGATGATCTGCCTACTCGTTTAAAACGGGTATATGCAGGTGTCAGTGAAATTATACTCCAATTTCAACCCGATATATTTGTTATTGAGCAAGTGTTTATGGCTCGTAATGCCGACTCTGCGTTAAAATTAGGTCAAGCCAGGGGTGCTGCTATTGTCGCTGCGGTTAATAATAATTTACCAGTTTTTGAGTATGCTGCTCGTTTAGTTAAGCAGTGTGTAGTAGGAACTGGTGCTGCAGATAAAAAACAAGTACAGCATATGGTAAAATTATTATTAAAATTACCAGCTAGCCCGCAAGCCGATGCTGCTGATGCTTTAGCCATAGCAATTACCCACGCTCATACCAGCCAACAATTAATAAAGTCTCGTAAGTAATATATACTAAATATCAAGTAATGGTAGACATCTATAAACAAAAAATACGCCAATAAATTGGCGCATTTTTTATCTTAATATCGCGTTAAAATGCATGCCCAATATGCAATTTGATCCATGCATTAAAAACTAACTATTCAGTTTTTGCTTTTGAGCGGTTGGTTGGTAACACAGCTTTATTTTTATGTTTAGTAAATAATTTAGTTATAAATAAGAAGAATAACGGTACATAAAATATAGTTAAAAATGTTGCTGTTAACATACCACCAATTACCCCAGTACCTACTGCATTTTGACTTGCAGAACCAGCACCACTATTTAATGCTAGTGGTAGTACACCAAGAATAAAGGCAAATGAAGTCATCAAAATTGGACGTAGACGCAAACGGCAAGCTTCAAGTGTTGCATCTATTAACGATTTACCTTCTTTTTCAAGGGCATCCTTGGCAAACTCAACAATCAAAATAGCATTTTTAGCTGACAGCCCCATAGTGGTCAATAAACCAACAATAAAGTAAATATCATTATCAAGTCCTCTAAACATCGTTGCATAAACAGTTCCTAAAATACCAAGAGGAATAATGAACAAAATCGAAATAGGCACTGTCCAGCTTTCGTATAACGCGGCTAGTGACAAGAATACCACAATGATTGAAATAATATAAAGTGTCGTTGTTTGTGAACCTGTTTGACGTTCCTGATACGAAATGTCTGTCCAATCAAATGTAAATCCTTTTGGTAACTGTTTTGATAATTCTTCCATCACAGTCATTGCTTGACCAGAACTCATTCCAGGTGCAGCTAAGCCACTTATACCCATTGCTGCTACACCATCATAACGTTCTAAAGAGGGTGAACCATAAGTTTTTGTTGTGCTTGCAAATGCATCATAAGGTACCATTTGCCCATTTTTATTTTTGACATGCCAATAACTAAAATCATCAGGCAACATACGGTAAGGTGCATCAGATTGCAGATAGACTTTTTTAACTCGGTTATTATAAACAAAGTCATCAATATAAGCAGAACCTAATGCTGTAGATAATACAGTATTAACACTACTGACTGACACACCAAGAGCCTGTGCAGTTTCAAAATCAACATTAATTTTATATTGAGGAACATCTAACATACTAGCTGGACGTACTTGTTGTAAATCAGGATGATGAGAGGCTTGCTCAAGCATTTGGAAAAACGCAGCAACTAATGCTTGATGCCCTAATCCCGCAGTATCTTTAAGCATATAAGAGAAACCATTAGCCATACCTAAAGATGGCACTGCTGGTAAATTAGTTACAATTACACGACCTTCGGTTATGGTTGACGCAAATCTCATGCCGTCTCCAACTAAAGCGTTAACTTTTTGATCGGCTCGTTTGCGCTCATCCCAATTTTTTAATCGGATAAAACCCATCCCCATATTTTGCCCACGACCAACCATGCTAAAACCAGCAACAGTAAATATTTCCTCAACAGACTTTACTTTTTCTTCAGTATAAAAACGAGCGGTTTTATTTAAAACTGACATGGTTTGCTCTAATGTGGAACCCGGTGGTAATTCAACTAAAACTAAAAGCACGCCCTGATCTTCATTTGGTAAAAAACCTGTAGGTAAACGGTTAAAACCGAATAACAATCCAACGAGTATTAAAGCATAACAAACAAAAGCAACTATAGGCTTACGGATAACCTTAATAACGCTTTTCTCATAAGAACGTAAACTTTTATCATAAAAGTGGTTAAACCACTTAAAAAAGCGTTTAGTGCCTGTTGAGCACCAACTAAATGGAGGTACCGACTCTAATTTCTCACCTAATGAACTTTTCTTAACTTTATTTTTAGACGGCGCTTTCAAAATCTGCACACAAAGTGCCGGTGTCAATATAATCGCCATCAATACTGATAATCCCATTGCCGTTACTATGGTAATTGAAAACTGGCGATATATTCCCCCAGCAGCACCACCATAAAACGCCATCGGCACAAATACAGCAGATAAAACAACAGCAATCCCAACTAATGCTGAAGTGATTTGCTCCATCGATTTAACCGTTGCATCATAAGGCGATAAACCCTCATCATGCATGATACGTTCAACATTTTCAATAACAACGATTGCATCATCCACCAACAATCCAATAGCAAGTACCATAGCAAACATGGATAAGGTATTAATGGTAAATCCACAAATATAGAGGATCGCAAATGTCCCCAATAATACAACAGGTACAGTGATAGTAGGTATAAGTGTCGATCGAAGATTTTGTAAAAATACATACATGACAATAACAACCAAAATGATTGCTTCAATTAATGTATGAATTACATTGTTAATAGATAACTTAACAAATGGGGTTGTATCATATGGAAAAGAATATTTAATATCTTCTGGAAAAATTTTAGATAACTCTTCTAATTTTTTATCCACCTTTGCCGAAGTATCTAATTGGTTAGCGCCCGTTGCTAAATATATCCCGAGGCCAGCTGATACATTGCCATTATAATGAGAAATAAAGTTATAATCCGACGCGCCAATTTCAACGATTGCCACATCTTTTAATAAAATGTTAGAACCATCGGTATTAACTCGAACAAGAATATTTTGAAATTGTTCAGGTGTTTTTAAACGCGATTGTGCGGTAATGGTTGCATTAAGCTCTTGCCCTTCATTTACAGGTAAAGCGCCTAACTGTCCAGCGGTTACTTGTGCATTTTGCGCTTGAATGGCTGCAATAATTTCTTCAATTGATAGATTAAAGTAGGTTAATTTATTGGGATCAAGCCAGATACGCATAGCATATTCAGAACCAAATAATTGAGTATCACCCACCCCTTGAACTCGCCGAATTTGATCTTGCACAGTAGAATAGACGAAGTCAGCTATATCAGCCTGTGTTTTTTTCGGATTAGTTGAATAAAAACCAACAACTTTTAAAAAGCTGGTATTGTTTTTAGCAACAGATACGCCATTTTTTTGCACACTCTCAGGTAAGCGAGACTTAATACTCTCTATCTTATTTAAAACTTGCACTTGAGCAAAATCAGGATTAGAACCAGGCGCAAAAGTCAATGTTGTTTGAACAAAGCCTTGTGCACTACTGGTTGATTTCATATAAATGAGGTTATCTAGCCCTGTTAAATTTTGTTCAATCAACTGAGTTACTGTATTTTCAATAGTTTGTGCATCAGCACCCGGATAAGTTGCACTAACAGTTACAGAAGGGGGAGCAATATCTGGGTACTGTTCAACAGCCAGCAACTTTATACATAAGGCACCGCCTAGCATCATCATGATAGCAATTACCCATGCAAACACTGGTCTATCAATAAAAAACTTAGCCATAATTCAATCTACCCTTATTTCATACTATTTTGGAGAATACCATCTAATTGCTCCTGCGAAAGCTTATCAGGATCACCTATTTTTGTTACTTTCATTGGAGGGGCATCTTTAATTGGCTTTTCGACAGCGGTTAAATTAAGTAATCCAGTGATAATGACTTCTTCTCCTGCATTAATCCCTTTTGTTACAATCCAATAGCCACCTATTCCTGCATATACTTGGATACCCTGGCGATATTCTACTGTATTATCTGGTTTTAAAATTTTTGCAGTATATTGTCCAAATTGATTACTCGTAATTCCTTTTTGTGGAACAAGTATAGCGTTTTTTATTATGCCTAATGTTAGTCTAGGTTTAACAAACATACCTGGTAAAATCTTTCCATCATTATTTGAAAATTGCGAACGTAAAGTTACAGTACCTGTTGTTTCGTTAACCGTCATATCAGAGAATTTAATAGTACCAGCTTCGGGATATTTTGAACCATCGCTGAAAAAGAGTTCAACATTATTGCTCTTAATTGGTTCATAAATTACATTTTCATCTTGAAGATATTTATTGTAACGAGTTGCTGCTTCAGTCATATCAATATAAATAGGATCAAGTTGTTGAACTAATGCTAATGGGGAAGGTTGCCCTGCTGAAACCAAAGCGCCTTCGGTAATACTTGATTTACCAATATAGCCATCAATCGGCGAATACACTTTCGTATAATCCAAATTGACTTTAGCTGTATGCTCTGCCGCTTGTGCAACTAATACTGCAGCTTCGGCTCGCTTAGCATCAGCGGCAGCTTTATCGTAATCTTGTTGACTAATCGACTTACTATTTAATAATCCAGCATAACGCTTAAGAGTAAGTTGAGCAATATTTGCATTTGCTTTAGCACTAGCAACACTAGCTACCGCACTATCATAGTTAGCTTGATAAATAGCTGGATCTATCTGATAAAGAGACTGACCTGCCTTAACATTTGAACTTTCATCAAACTCACGTTTTAAAACAATACCACTCACTTGAGGTCTAATTTCGGCAATTTGAGATGCGACAACTCTACCTGGTAAATTAATTTTTAATGTATAACTTAATGGCTCAACCTTAAATACAGTTACCTTTGGTAAACCCCTCTGCGGTTTACCATTATCACAACTTGTTAGTAAAAGTAGGCTGGCAAGCGCCACAGGCAAGGCTAATAATAGCTTGTTAAATCTCATAAAAATGACCTCAGTACACTTAATAATTATTTTATTAAAAATAGATCTTATCTTTAAACGTAATTGGCGATTTTACAAAAAATATGCATAAATTGTAAGTAACTTTACAAGTTAATAGCACGGAGTTCTAAAAAATGAAGAACT
>NZ_LZGZ01000349.1:0-3448 GCF_001690515.1 Gilliamella sp. Fer4-1
CCCGGTAGCCCTTATCAAAATGGCTATATTGAACGATTTAATCGTACCTATCGTACTGAAGTACTCGATTTATATCTTTTTAACAACTTAGCTCAAGCAAGGAGAATAACTGAAGAATGGTTAACGGTTTATAACACCGAAAGACCGCATGAGGCATTAAATAACATGACACCGATTGAGTATAAAACACTAAAACAAGCAGCATGATTTTCTACGTGAGTTGTGTACTAAGTTTGGGGTATTTACAATTGGGTTAACATTAAATTAATCTTTTATATTTTTGAGTTTGTTTATTCATCTTTTAGTATTATTATCAACCGATCCCATATAAATATAAGAAAAAATGTGAATAAATTAAAAATAAATAAGTCGATACGCTTTTTCATAAAAGGCAATAACAATTAATGAAGTAGCTACAATAATGAGTAAAATACAATTGCTTTTTCCGGCACCGAATCTGGTATCATAGTTACTAATAGAGTAACTTTCCACCCTATCTATGAAGAAAAGATTATTTATAGCGCTTGTTTGGTTAACTGTGGTAGCCGTTGCTCTTTAAAAGTTCATGTCAAAAACAATATTATTACTAAAATATCTTTAAAAGGTGGCATTAATAATGCCATTTTGGGTTTACATCAAATTCGCCTTTGCCTTCGCAGTAGAGCTGTTCATTGGCGAGATTATGAGCCTGCTCGCTTAAAGTATCTATCCGAATAAATGGGCTTATTATAACAACCTTTCATAAATAAGACCAAGGTCAATGGTAAAGGTAGCTAATCAAATCATCATCAAATCTAATAAACTTAAATAGACAACGTTAAGTTATAAAATTTATTAATAAATAAGAAAAATATTGCTAATAAAATAGACAAAAGCATTTATAATCCAATTTAACTATCATTATTTAATGGCACAAGTTTGAGGCGTTAATATCAATGATTGTTAATAAAATACTAATATGAATATATGGGAAGGAAATAAAAATGTTAAAAATAATCACTTACGATACTGTTCATTATTCTGTGTCAGTTTAATTAACAAATGGAGCACCTTATCAAGACGATTAGGGAAAAATATCATCAATTTTGACAATGATAAATTCCAATTTTGGGTTGGTGTTGTCCATTTTTTCTCCGCATTTTGCAATCCAAGATACAGCAGCTTGAGCAAGTTATTTTCATTAGGAACACCGTTTTTGGTCTTTGTTAATTTGCGAAATTGTCAATGAATAGGCTCAGGATAGCGGAAATAAGCCGATAAATTATCCCATTTACGGCGCCACGATGGGATGACTATTAAATACTTATCGCCTCATATTCGCTCAAGTTCATTTAACGCATCAATTGCCACATCACGAGACATTGGTTTCAAATCACTCATAAAGGCTTTATGATGCTTAGAAGCAACATATGTAAATACCCCAAACTTAGTACACCACTCACGTAGAAAATCATGCTGCTTGTTTTAGTGTTTTATACTCAATCGGTGTCATGTTATTTAATGCCTCATGCGGTCTTTCGGTGTTATAAATGGTTAGCCATTCTTCGGTTACCTTTCTTGCTTGTTCTAGATTATTAAATAGATATAAATCGAGTACCTCAGTGCGATAGGTACGATTAAATCGTTCAATATAGCCATTTTGATACGGGCTACCGGGCTAGATATAATCAATGGTTATACCATGTAATTTAGCCCAGTTGGTAAAGGTTTTTCCTGTAAATTCTGGCCCATTATCGACCCATATTTTTAATGGATACCCATGATATTCGGCCAGTTTATCTAAGTAACGGGTAATCCTTCCTGCCGGTAAGCTTACTGCAATATCAATCCCTAATGCCTCACGATTAAAGTCATCGATGACATTGAATGTTCTAAAGCGACGTTGATTACGACTACTGTCACTCATAAAATCCATTGACCAACATTCACCTTGTTTATTGGGGACTAATAACCTTTCTGGGCATCGTGGAGGAATGCGTTTTTTACGCTTTACCCTGAGATTAAGCTTTAATTCACAATATACCCGTTTATGATTCCATTTATAGCCGAGCTTTCTGATACGATTAAAACATTTAGGAAAGCCCCAGCGTAAATGCCTATCTGTAATAGCATTCAGCACCGAAACAATCACCGAATCATCCTGTAACTTAGCTTGATAATAGTAAGCACAACGGCTTAAGCCAACAATAGCACAACTCATAACAATAGTAACCGAATGATTTTGTTGTAGTTGCTGTGCCCACGTTTTACGTGCCTTTGTGGGCACTAAAGCTTTTTTATGATTTCTTCCTGAAGCTGGGATTTTAAGCTCAGTTCGGCAAACATCTGCTTAAGCTTGCGGTTTTCATCCTCAAGCTCCTTTAAACGTTTGATATTCGACGTTTCCATTCCGCCGTATTTTTCTCGCCATTTATAAAAAGTTGAATTACCCATGTCCTATTTACGGCACAGCTCTTTAACGGGAATACCAACCTCTGCTTCTTTTAAAATAGCTACGATAGTTACCCTATTTTAGGAGGTAGTTATATATAGTTATATATAGTGGTACTGCCATTCTATAAACTTTGATTAACATAGAAACTGAAAATCATTTTTTACATAGGTTTTCATTTATCTGCTTTAAAAAACATTGGTATTCAAGCTCAATTTCTTTTTTGGCTTCTTGAGATAAGGTAGCCACATGAAATCGATGTAATGAACTATATAAGGCAAACAATATATTAATTGAGATGGAGGCTTTTTTTTGTTTTATCTTAAAATAAGCCTCTAAATACCCTACTTTTTTCAATGCCTCAACATCTGTAATTCCTACACTACACAATAATCTTTCCAATGATACAGTCATGTTTGGTAACTCTTTTATTCTTTTTGCCTTAATTTCATTTTTTTCATATTGTTCTTTTTTAGTATAGGTGATCACCATTTTTACCATAGCTAACAATTTATCTTGATCTTTAAATAACTCATCACTAACTTTATAATAATCAAGTAATTTTATTGACATTCCTGTTGTTATGCTCAACGGTTGCATACCTAAATCGATAAAAAATGAGCGGTAATTGGAATGCCCCCTTAAATAAAATTCTTTTCGAGTAATCCAACCAAACATGATATTTTTACTATTAACACTAAATCCGCCAAAAAATGTTTTGAGCGAAATATCTTCAACGTCAGAAAGTTCTGTTAAAATTCGATTAGCAAATGTTGAGCACATAATTAATTCCCATCCAAACTTTATCAAGTAACTGAAATGACTTACTAATTAATCTAATTTATAGCTACTTTATATTCAAATGATTTCTAAATAAATTCATAATTATGCGATCTGTATTCCATATATAAATATTAAATGCTTTATTACTTGATAAATTATATTTTTATAAAATTAAGTTAATTTTTGTTAAAAGTAATTAAGAAATAACAATTCTTAAAAAAAGAAAAATCGCTT
>NZ_LZGZ01000350.1:0-4904 GCF_001690515.1 Gilliamella sp. Fer4-1
ATCGTTAATGTCCTGCTCGGCGACCATACAATCCAAAGTTGAATAAATAAACCAAAATAATTGTTGTTGAAACCGCAATACCTGGAGATAAAAAGGCCAAATAATTGGTTGCAATGATATCTTTCATTTGAAACATCATCATTCCCAAATCTGGACGGGAAACATCATTAGCAAAGCCTAAAAAAGTTATAGTGGTAATAGCTAAAAGAATTGAAGAAAATAGTGAAACAATTTCAGTAAAATAAACAGGTAAAATGTTAGGTATAATATAATGATTTAAGATTGAAAATGAAGATAATCCGTCAAGCCTGTAAGCCGTAATATACGTTTTATTCCACTCGTTGATAGCGCGTTGATGAATATTGTAAATAAAGCGAGGACTGTACGATAATCCAATCACTAATAACATATTAGTAATATCATCTTCTAATAATAAGCTAATTACAATCACACCAAGTAGTGGCGGTACGACCATACAAAATTTAAAAATAAATAATACGAAAGATCGTATAAATGATATAAAAAACATTAAGTAATTAATTAATCCACCAACAGCAACCACATAAAATACTACTTTCAATGTCATTGACATAGTCGAACGATAACCAATTAACAAATAATCAAAAATATCTTGCCCTTTAGCATTCGTGCCTAATATATGATTGATATCGCCATTGGGCCACCAAGCAGGCGGTAACCAAGAGGGATAGATAGGATTTAAATGGGCATGAAAAAACCATTTGGTAGATAATGCTATAAATGCGATCGCTAATATCCCGTAAAAACCAACAATTAAGTAAAGATTACTATGTAAGCGATTAAAGCTTAATTTTATATTTTTAAGTAATCTAGCTAGTCTAAACATAATGTTCCTTATGACGCAAAGGGTAAATAGCAACTGCCAAAATTTCACCTAATAACGTTAATAAACTAATGACAGAACCACAAGCTAGAATTGCAATAGATATAATAAAATAATTGTGATGACGATACGCGATCATCACCCATTGCCCTAATCCTATTCGATTAAACAAAATTTCAATTACCATAGTTGAAAATAACAGTGTAGTTGTATTATATGTCAACTGAGGAATGGTCGCTGGGATTGAATTAGGCAACAAGTGTCGACGCAAAACTTTAAATGGCGATCGCTCACGAATAATCGCCATTTTTATAAAATTCTGGCGCGATATACTTTTCACATTTTGACTGACTAATTGAATAGTCATAATGCACGGTTGAATGGCTAAAATAATGATAGGCAAAAACAAATTGTGCAGTTGCTCAAATAATACGTGCCATTTAAAAGTTTTTGATGCGCCAAAAATATCCAATAACGAAGTGCCAGCGACTACTGGTGACACATCAAAATTCATCGATACCGACCAAGTTGGTGATAACCAATACATGACGACAACAACCAACATAACGATAGGGCAAGAATACAATAATAAAGATCCCAAACGAATCGTATTATTTAGCCAATTAATATGACTAAGACCAAGAAAGATCCCCAAAGGTAATCCAATAAATAAAGCCACTAATAAAGCGAGAATACAAAGTTCAAATGTAGTCAATAAGGTATGAAAAAACGGCACAGTTTCACCCGTTAACAATCTAAATTGCCCTTGCAATAACTGTTTAAAAAAAGCGCAATAACTATCGACAAAACTTAGATTGTTAAAATTAAACATTGAATGGGGGGCAAAATAAACTAAACAAAAACTAATCTGAGCCAACACGCAGATAATAAATAAACAGGTTACTATTTTTTTGAAAATATAGATAATCATTATTTATCTTTATTGCTATTTGAGTAAATAAAACACGGTGGCATAAAAATAGCTCACCGTGCTTTAATTTACTCATTGATTATCCGGTATTACCGGTTTACTTGCTGCAGCATAAGCATGATTTTGTGCGCTTAAACCACCAGCATGGCCTTTACCCTCAAAATGATAATTTGATTCTTCACGCGATTTTATTTCAACATCGCAAGCCGCATATTGTGGCGCAGGTGCTTTAGCCATCGCTGAAGAAGAATAGCCTGTTGATAGTGAATCATTAATTGCCAAATCATTATGATTACTATTTTTCTGACTATCTTTCAAATTCTCTTGAGTTTTTGCAAATAAAGAACTTTTTGGCTGCGTATCCATAATAACGCTATCAACATGATTTACTTCCTCTTCATTTTTTACAATAACAGGAAGTAAGAGCGAAGGGATAACTGGTACTACAATATTTTGCGCATCATTTGCTATTTGGCTGTAATCAACAGCCACTCGACCTAATGCTAATTCTAATGATGCTGCTGCAAATGGAAGCGGCATTGGTGACTGTTTTAGCTCTATATTACGAACTCGGCGCTTATTCCGTTGCCCATTCATGCGTAAATGCCGTGAAGTACGGCGCTGACGCTTCGGTTGAGATTCCGATGCAATATTATTGTATTGCGCTGATTCAGAAACAATAATTGGCAACAATAAAGAAGGAATAACGACTCTTTCTTGTTCAATTTGTCTGGCTATATCAACATTTTTTACACGAACACTTTTCGTTAATGCACGTTGTTGGCGCCTTGGTCTAACCTCACGCTGTTTTGGGGGTACCACCTCATCCGAGGTTTTATCAGCTTTAAAATGATTGGCTGAGTTTGAAAGGTTAGCATTTGCATTACTATTTTGTTTAGCTCTGCGATTATTATTTCTACTCGACGGTTTGCCATCTTCAGTAGAACTTGCTGCAACGGTATTCGTGTTACCAGCCAAGCTGTTATTTCGGTTATTACGTTGACGTCGATTGTTTGAACGTTGATCTCGTCTTTTGGTCGTTTTCGGCTTAACCTCTGGCTGAATTTCCACTTTTTCTGTGACAAACAGTTTACGCAATTTACCAAATAACCCACTAAATAGGCTACCTGATTTTTTAGCTTTTGACTCAGTCTTTTCTTTTGGTGCGACACATGCCTCAACTTTCGGACCTGATAATACAGCTTGCTCAACAATAACTTCAACAGCTTGTTGCTCATCTTCCTCTTCTTCAAGCTCACGAATCAATTTTGGAAGATTATAGCTTAGCACATCAGTCTCTTCACCCACGCGTTTGCGAATCACTTTATAAAGAGGCGTTTCCATCTCTTCATCACCAGCAATCACAATTTTGACATCAGGGTGCATTCTTTCAATATTAGTAATAGCACGACGTTTTTCGTTGAGTAAATAACTAGCTATTGGTACTGGAACAATAACATCAATTTGTACAGTATTATCTTTCATCGCCTCTTCTTGAATTAACCGAAGGATAGATAAAGACAATGAGTTACTATCACGAACTGTGCCTGTTCCTTGACAACGTGGGCAAATATGATGAGTTGCTTCGCGTAATGAAGGACTTAATCGTTGACGAGACATTTCTAGCAAACCAAAGCGTGAAATGCGGGTTGTTTGGATACGAGCACGATCAGTCTTCATTGCTTCTTTCAGGCGATTTTCCACCTCACGCTGATTACGAACAGGTGTCATATCAATAAAGTCGATAACAATCAAACCACCTAAGTCACGTAAACGTAACTGACGAGCGATTTCTTCAGCCGCCTCAAGATTAGTATTAAATGCAGTTTCTTCAATATCACTACCACGGATTGATTTAGCTGAGTTAATATCGATAGCTGTAAGCGCTTCTGTCGCATCAATCACAATTGAACCACCAGAAGGCAAGCGAACTTCACGTTGGAATGCCGACTCAATCTGACCTTCAATTTGGAAATGATTAAATAGTGGCACATCTCCCTCATAAAGCTTTAAGCGGCTCACGTACTCAACTCGCCCTAAATCGACTAACCGTTTTTTAGCAATTTCAAGTACTTTAGGATTATCAATTAAAATATCGCCCACATCATCGCGTAAATAATCACGAAATGCTCGCGTGATAATATCGCTTTCTTTGTGAATTAAACTGGGTGCTTGATGCTTTTTAGCTTCATTCTGGATTGCCGTCCAATAGTTAACTAATGCATCTAAATCTTGTTGTAGCTCTTCTTGGCTTTTTCCAACACCCGCAGTTCGAGCTATTACCCCCATACCTCTAGGTTTTTCGATGGCATCAATAATACGTTTTAAATCAGCTCGTTCCTCACCCTCAATACGGCGCGACACACCACCAGCACGAGGATCATTAGGCATCAAGACTAAATAGCTACCTGCTAAGCTAATATAAGTTGTTAAAGCGGCGCCTTTTTTACCGCGAATCTCTTTTTCAATTTGGATAAGGACTTCTTGTCCTTCTTGCAGATGTTTTATACTACGACGACCTGAAATATTAGATGGGAAATAACTTTCAGCAATCTCTTTTAAAGGTAAAAACCCATCGCGCTCACCACCATAAGAAACGAACGCAGCTTCTAAACTTGGGTTAATTTTAGTGATTTTACCTTTATAAATATTCGCTTTTTTTTGTTCATGTCCAAGGCTTTCGATATCTAAATCATACAAGCGTTGGCCATCAACAAGCGCAACACGCAACTCTTCTTGCTGGGTTGCGTTGATTAGCATTCTTTTCATTATTCTACACTCTTCATTAATCTTAATTAACTGTAGGTAGAATCTTATTATTGATAAGTGATTATTTTAACAATGATGAATAATGGTACTTAACTAAATATTTGTATACGGCATTCATTATTTTATTTATGTTATTTTTGTTATTATTTTATGTGAACCCGATACCGCTTACACAGCATCAACATAGCGCACCAGACACAACGCTTTGTAAAATGCTAAGTATATAATTTATTGACGCTATCAATATGGTTAATTTGCAAACCTGAATATTTCACTGGTTTTAGCAAACAAACTTAATCTTTCTGCAATTGTTTAAAATAAACATATTATCTCATTATAATG
>NZ_LZGZ01000351.1:0-6977 GCF_001690515.1 Gilliamella sp. Fer4-1
TGTTTTATACTCAATCGGTGTCATGTTATTTAATGCCTCATGCGGTCTTTCGGTGTTATAAATGGTTAGCCATTCTTCGGTTACCTTTCTTGCTTGTTCTAGATTATTAAATAGATATAAATCGAGCACTTCAGTGCGATAGATACGATTAAATCGTTCAATATAGCCATTTTGATATGGGCATGGTTATATCATGTGATTTAGCCCAATTTATAAAGGTTTTTCCTGTAAATTCTGGCCCATTATCGACCCGTATTTTTAATGGATACCCATGATATTCGGCCAGTTTATCTAAGTAACGGGTAATCCTTCCTGCTGGTAAGCTTACTGCAATATCAATACCTAACGCCTCACGATTAAAGTCATCGATGACATTGAATGTCCTAAAGCGACGTTGATTACGACTACTGTCACTCATAAAATCCATTGACCAACATTCACCTTGTTTATTGGGGACTAATAACCTTTCTGGGCATCGTGGAGGAATGCGTTTTTTACGCTTTACCCTGAGATTAAGCTTTAATTCACAATACACCCGATATACCCGTTTATGATTCCATTGATAGCCGAGCTTTCTGATACGATTAAAACATTTAGGAAAGCCCCAGCATAAATGCCTATCTGTAATAGCATTCAACACCGAAACAATCACCGAATCATCCTACAACTTAGGTTGATAATAGTAAGTACAACGGCTTAAACCAACAATGGCACAACTCATTGCAATAGTAACCGAATGATTTTGTTGTAGTTGCTGTGCCCATGTTTTACGCGCCTTTGTGGGCACTAAAGCTTTTTTATGATTTCTTCCTGAAGCTGGAATTTTAAACTTAGCTCAGCAAACATCTGTTTAAGCTTACGATTTTCAGCCTCAAGCTCCTTTAAGCGTTTGATATCCGACGTTTCCATACCGCCATATTTTTCCCGCCATTTATAGAAAGTTGAATTACCCATGCCATATTTACGACAGAGTTCCTTGACAGGAATACCTGCTTCAGCTTCTTTTAAAATAGCGACGATTTGATGTTCAGTCATTTTTTTCATCATTAAATCCTCTTTTACTTTTATCATAGAGAATTTTCTACTTTTTTGCTGTACTATTTTAGGGGATAGTTACAGTAACACATATTCAAGTTGTTTTTCTAATTCAAAAAGCTCTAATTTTGGTTTAATAATATTTACTGTTTGATTTACGTCGGGCACTTCTTATAAGATCATTTTAGCTATAAATTGGAACAATCTCGTGTTTTCCTACATATTAATCGCGCATTAATTCATTGGATTAATGTACTAGCGTTGCTTACCAACATCATCCAAAGCCTCCATCATTGGGCTTAATAAATAACTTAATACTGTCCTTTGCCCTGTTATTATTTCCGCAGAAATAGACATTCCAGGCTCTAAATTAACAGGTTGGTCATCAATAATTAAGTGGTTTTTGTTTAATTCAATAACAGCCTTATACACAAGCCCTAAGTCTTTATCTTCAATAGCATCGGAAGAAATGTTTAACAATGTACCTTCAATCCAACCATAACGCGTAAAATCAAATGTATCAATTTTTACAGTAACCAATTGGTTTTTCCTTAAAAAACCAATATCTTGGTTTTTTACCAAAACTTCTGCAATCAGCTTTTCATTTTCAGGAACAATTTTCAATAGCTCTTGAGGAGCTTCAACCGCAGCACCAGCATCTCGATAAGCTAATGCTTCCACAATCCCTGCAATTGGTGCTTTTAACTCATATTGTGCAATAAGCGCTTCTAGCTGTTTTTGCTGTACGGATAATATATGATTTTGATTCAGTTTTTGTATTTTTTCTTGCTCAATTTCTTTAATTTTATCGGCAATATGAGAATTCATTTGTGTATCAATTTGAGAATAACTTGCTTGCATTTCTTTCATTTTTGCTTCTGCTGCACTCACAGTAAATTTTGCTTCTAAATATTTTTTCTTAACCTCAAGTAAACTATCTTTACTCGTCATCTTTTTTTTATACAACAAATCCAACGCCCGATGTTGCTCTTCATAAATTGGCAATAGATTTTCCGCCATCTCTTTTTGAGCTTGATAATTTTCTATCTGAGCCATTAAAATTTGTTGATTTAACTTATAAACCTCTTTTTCATTATAATCATCCTCTACTTCAGCTTTAAGTAGCATAGAAATCTGTTTAGCAAGTATTGGCGACTCTTTTTGTAACTCGGTAGAAAGTATCATCGGTGCAGGACGATTGAGGTAATGTTCATAAAGTAATGTCAATCTAGCAATATGAAAGCGATTAATCTGTTGTTGTAATATATTCTCTTCTAATTGTGCTACCAATGATTTGCTATTTAATTTAATTAAAGTCTGTCCCTTTTCAACATGTTCGCCTTCTTTAACCAATACGGCAATAATTTCAGCTGTGACTGAAGTATTAACGGGTCTTGATAGCTCATTGACAACTAATTTTCCTCGAGCCATGGCAACAATATCAACTTTACTTAATGAAGCCCAGAAGATGACAATAACAAATAAAATAATAATCACCCATAGTAGCAACCGGCCAAGGGGAGATGGTGGAGTCTCTTGAACCTCTAATACAGCAGGCAAAAACTCACGGTATTTTTGTTTCATCTGTTTCATCAATGGCCTCCACTCTGTAAATCATACAGTTTATGGTAGATCCCTTTTATTTCTAATAACATTTGGTGAGATCCTTGTTCAACAATTTCACCTTTTTCCATCACAATAATGCGATTGGCATGCCTAACCGTTGATAAACGGTGAGCAATAATAAAAACCGTTTTATCATGACAAATTTTTGCCATATTCTCTTGAATAATCTGCTCTGATTCATAATCAAGCGCGCTCGTTGCTTCATCAAAAATAAGCAGTTTAGGATTTGTTATCAATGCACGAGCAATACCGATTCGCTGCTTCTGTCCACCAGATAATTGTCCTCCATTTTCGCCGACTGGCGTGTCATATCCTAATGGGAATTCACTAATAAAATCATGAGCCCCAGCCATTATTGCAGCATTAACTACAGCTTCAAGAGAAGCATCAGGAATCGCCAATGCAATATTATCACGGATAGAGCCATTAAAAAGCTGCGTTTCTTGTAATACCACTCCGATTTGTTTACGTAGCCATTGGGGATCAGTTTGTGCAATATCAATGCCATCGATAAAAACTTGTCCTTCTATCGGAACATAAAGTCGCTGTAACAGCCGAGTTAATGTACTTTTACCCGATCCTGAGCGTCCAACAATACCGATAACTTCACCAATATTAACCGATAAATTCACTTGTCGAATCACAGGCGCTGCATCTGGCCTATAAGCAAAAGAAATATTAGCAAAACGGATATGACCCTTAATTTCCTTCAAAACACTACTATTTTCTTGTTGCCGCTCTGCAGGTACATTTAGTATATCACCCAATCGTTTTACTGAAATCGAAACCTGCTGAAAACTTTGCCATAACTGTACTAATCGCAATACGGGGGCTGTAGCTTGTCCAGAAAACATATTAAAGGCGACCAAACCACCAACGGTCAACTTGCCTTCTATCACTAAATTAGCGCCATACCATAAAATAACAACACTCGTTAATTTATTAACGAGTTGAGATATTTGACCTGCTACATTCCCTAAATTTTGCGTTTTAAAACAACTTGTCACAAAATAGGCAATTTGCTCATCCCAACGACGCGTCATATGATTTTCAACCGCCATAGCTTTAACTTGCTCAACGCCAGAGATACTTTCAACTAAAAATGCTTGATTTTTAGCCCCTTGTTGAAACTGCTCATCAAGACGCCTACGTAACACTGGGGTAATAAAAGTTGATAACAAAATGTAAGGAATCAATGAAACTAAAACAATTAATGTCAGGGGAATACTATAAAATGCCATAATTACAAAAAAAACAATCGCAAAAAGAATATCCAAACAAAGCGTCATTGCACTTCCAGTTAAGAACTCACGTACTGTTTTTAGTTCATAAACACGAGCAACGGTAATACCAACCTGACGAGACTTAAAATAGCTTAAAGGTAATGAAAGCAAATGTTTATATAGTAACGAGCTGAGCATAACATCAATACGTTGCGAAGTATGCGCCATTTGATAATTACGTAGTCCACCTAAAATCACATCAAAAATCACAACGGTTAACATTCCGATAGCTAATACATCTAATGTTGTTAAACTTTGATGAGCAAGCACTTTATCTACAACTACCTGAAAAAATAAAGGTGTAACCAGAGCCAAAATTTGGATAAAGAATGAAGCTAATAAAATTTCACCAATCAGTTTTTTATAACGCATAAAAGCTTGAAAAAACCATTGGATATTAAACTCTCTATTTATGGATTCCCATGTAATTCGTTTGGTAAATAAAAACGCACTGATTTTTTCTTGTAGCTGTGGAGCTATCACTTCTGGTTGTTTTTTATGGGGAGATTGTATCAGCCATTGCCCATCTTTTACGGCTAATAAAACGACATAGCCTTGCTGCTCTAAATAAACAATAATTGGAGTAGAAATTTTATTATTTAGATTTAGTTTATCAACATAGCGACATTTTAACCCTGTTTTTTTGACAGCCCTAACAAATTGGAGCGAGATATCATGTTCATCATCAAGATAGAACTGCTCTTGTAATGATTTAATATTGACCGCTACGCCATAAAATTCAGCGACAATCGTAAATCCTAACCATAAATCATTATACTTTTCTTTTTGCATCAATTTTTCCAAAATAATCACTTTTCCATGCAGACCAACGAAACAGATTTTTAAATTCAAAATAAAAGACAGCTATTATCAACTGTCTTTTGATGACTATGAAATCTAGAGATTACTAGGCTTTGATTGAATGATTAAAATGCGGCAATGGATTAGCCAACATTAACTCACATGTTACCGCATCACTATCATCATCTGATGCAACAAAAGCACTTACGCTCTGCGTTATCAATGTAAAGTTAGATATAGGTGCATTTGATGAAAATACTGGTAGTGGTATACCATCATTAATATGAGCATTAATATCAGCCGCTAACCACGATGAACCATCAGCAAATTGGAAAATATCAATTTGGGAAGATAATTTAGTATCCAGGTTAGTTGAAAACCAATTCTTAATCGTAATGGAATCAGTACCAAATGTTAATAAAAGATCTGTAGCCGATTTTTTAATATCAATCATTTTTGCTGAAATTCCATCACCAAAACGAATCGTATCAACATCCGATTTTATTCTATTTAAGAAACCGGTGTATCCTAACTCGCCTCGATTATCTATTGTATCGTGACCATCGCCCAGATTGAACAAATAGGTATCGTTTCCTGCTCCGCCTGATAAAAGGTCATTCCCTTTACCACCCGATAAGATATCATTGCCTTTACTTCCTAAAATGGTATCATTTCTATCTGTGCCAATCATATATAGATGGTTATTTAATACTTCATCCCACGTTAATTTTGTACCATCCGCAAAAATGAACTCTTCAATAACATTATTTGTATTAATGCTTGCTCTTGCTGACGTTGCATCAGAAAAGATATTCTTAAAGGTTATACTACTGTTGCCTCCAATTAATGTTGCAATTATATCAGTACCTTGGCGTGAAAATCTAATATCACTTGGCATAATTCCATCAACAAATTCTAACTTATCGTTACCACCTAATTCAGTTATCTGATCATGCCCACTATTACGCCCAAATCGATAAATATCATTGTAATTTGAACTTAACAATGTTTCATCTTTTACTGTGCCTGAGGTAATAATCGGACTATTATTATACCAATCTTTAATATTAAGTTGGGAGCCATCTGTAAATTCAAAGAAATCAACTCTTGCTGCTAATTGAGTATCACCTGTTGAAAACCAATTTTTTATCGTAATTGAATTTTGGCTATTTATAGATATAACTAAATCTTTGTTTCTTCTAGCACAGCTTAACATATCAGCGCTAATACCATCACCAAAACGGATAGTATCAACATCCGATTTTATTCTATTTAAGAAACCAGTGTATTCTAATTCACCTTGATTATCTATTGTATCGTGACCATCGCCCAGATTGAACAGATAAGTATCGTTTCCTGCTCCGCCTGATAAAAGGTCATTCCCTTTACCACCCGATAAGATATCATTACCTTTACTTCCTAAAATGATATCATCTTTATCTGTGCCAATCATATATAGATGGTTATTTAGTACCTCATCCCACGTTAATTTTGTACCATCCGCAAAAATGAACTCTTCAATAACGTTATTTGTATTAATGCCTGCTCTTGCTGACGTTGCATCAGAAAAGATATTCTTAAAGGTTATACTACTGTTGCCCCCAATTAATGTTGCAATTATATCAGTACCTTGGCGTGAAAATCTAATATCACTTGGCATAATTCCATCAACAAATTCTAACTTATCGTTACCACCTAATTCAGTTATCTGATCATGCCCACTATTACGCCCAAATCGATAAATATCATTGTAATTTGAACTTAACAATGTTTCATCTTTTACTGTGCCTGAGGTAATAATCGGACTATTATTATACCAATCTTTAATATTAAGTTGGGAGCCATCTGTAAATTCAAAGAAATCAACTCTTGCTGCTAATTGAGTATCACCTGTTGAAAACCAATTTTTTATCGTAATTGAATTTTGGCTATTTATAGATATAACTAAATCTTTGTTTCTTCTAGCACAGCTTAACATATCAGCGCTAATACCATCACCAAAACGGATAGTATCAACATCCGATTTTATTCTATTTAAGAAACCAGTGTATTCTAATTCACCTTGATTATCTATTGTATCGTGACCATCGCCCAGATTGAACAGATAAGTATCGTTTCCTGCTCCGCCTGATAAAAGGTCATTCCCTTTACCACCCGATAAGATATCATTACCTTTACTTCCTAAAATGATATCATCTTTATCTGTGCCAATCATATATAGATGGTTATTTA
>NZ_LZGZ01000352.1:0-12718 GCF_001690515.1 Gilliamella sp. Fer4-1
AGCTGATATTCATCATCAGTAATCGCACCCTTTTCTTTCAAGTTTTCCAGCTATAGAATAAAGCTAGTTTTTAATTAAACTTTCAACTCTTTAACATACTCTAAATCCAACCCAAGGGCTTCGGTTAAAAAGCGGCGTGGGCTGTATTCTTTTTCTGCATATTCAATATAAGATTCCAAGCAGTCTGTTTTAAATGTACGTTCATCGTTGCTGTCAAAACAGTAACCAGAAAAATAAACTTCGTTATATGAGTTTATTTGCACTTTATCTAATAATAATTCTCTTTTGCCATCGGAATATTCAAATGAAATTGAAAATAAGCCTGAACTCCAAATTGTGGTTAAGCTATTTTTAAATTTTTCAAAATCTTGTTCTTTCTGTTCGTATTCATTATTATCGGTATAGTTTGAATTGTTATGTGAAGCAGTTTGAACTGAAGCTTTTTTAGTACAACAACAAGCCCTACATTTTTCAATTCGTCCATTTCTGTTGCCTTGTCCGAAGATTGCTCGGCCTAACAAAATTAAACCACAAATAGCAAGTGAACAAAGAGAAACACCACCTAAAGTAACCATAATTGAATTAGGTGGTGAATCGTCTTTAGGAAAAGTAATGATATAGGTGGCAAAAATTATTAAACTAAAAATAAAAACCTTTTTCACTGTGATCTTAGATTTTTTTGTAGACATTATTTATTTCCTATCAAATCAATTTAGTCTTTAATACATTAGATTCTTTATCAATAATAGCACCACGGCTTTTTCGTGTTGCAACACGTTCTAATTTTTCTAATGCTTCATTTGTAACACCAATTAATTTTTTCTATTTTGATGCGGTCAATGTCGGAGCGCCCTCGCCCGTACAAAGCCATTGCGGATTTATTCCTGTATCCACAATACAACTCAAGACAAGATCATGTGAAAACACACACCTGTGGATTCTGTTCCCTATTACGCTCGCTGAGGCATTCATTAGATCTGCAATTCCTTCTATTGTTTTTTCATAAGCAATCATGATGCATTCAATAATATTTCGAATATTTGAATCATATTCTATTTATAACCTCAAAAATATTAACAAATTGTTATTGAAACACAACAATGTGCTATGGCAATCCCAAAAACATAACAAAACGGAAGGAAAGCAAGCACCAATAAACATCAATAAGTTTAAATATAGGATTATTAACCATAATTCCAAAAATTGCAATAGCCCCACAAGTTCCTTTTGTTACTACACAAAAATTTGCTGAACTGACGGGTATACCTGCGACAGTTAAAAACAAAATTCAAAGAGACGAGTTCCCGATCCGCAAAAAAACCAGTAAAGTGGGTAAAACAAGCAGAGAAACGTTTTTGAGTAATATGGTCGCTCTCTCTATTGAGGGTTGCCGTGGTTTTAACGGCAATCTAGCAAAAGACATTAAAGGAACGAAATAATAAGCTACGCAGTCTATTTAAGTTCGAAATAAGCCGGCATTTCGAAAATAATTTATATTCAAATATAATTGATGTTACTACGTGCTATAATAGAGGTATCAGTCGGAGAACAACAACTTTATTGAATTGAAAAATAAACGAGTTGCATATTGCCGAATCAATAGAGATTTTTGTAAATTATGAGACGAGTTATTTTTGCTAGAGCTCTGGGGAAAATATAACCCGCCCTCTTTTTTTGAAATAAGTCCATTGACAGAAAAATTATACAAACAACAAGGAATCAATACGCAAGCTCTGCTTGTTCACAAATACAGCACAACAACAGAACTTTACGACGATTTAAGGGGGGAGAGTGTGACAGTACCTAAGGATTTAAAAACATACAGAGTTTACGTATTAAGGCAAAGAAGAGGTGGTAGTGAAATTCTTTTAGAAACAAGGACAAATACCGCTAATTTTGAAATAGCAAAAGTAGCTTTTTGGCAACTGTATCATCAACATTATGATAACAAACATCTTTTATTAATGACTTGTAATAGTAAAAAAATTAATGTATATCGTTATCAATCGAAAACGAGTGACGAATGCTACATTTCTGCAGATGTTGAGTTGAATAATGAATAGAGAAAAGCAACGGAAAAACGAACAAGCATATCGATCTCGTAATGCCGGAAGACCACGTCTATCTGGCACGTATTTGACAGAAGAAGAAAGCTTGTTATTAAAAGAATTGGCTGTCATTTGCGGTTCTCAAAAAGCCGCAATATTTGAAGGCCTAAAACTTTTAAAAGAAAAATTAAAAAAGTAAAAATAATAGTTAACCAGTGGCGCACGACATTGTGTCATGTATCCAGAGTTAAGGCATAGCTCAACTGAACACTGATTCCAGAATTACTTAACAGATTAATATTATGAAAGGTTTTAAATTCTCACATTACATTTAAAGAATGGCTCTCAATGGCGTATCTATCGCTGTCTATTACAATTGCGATAGATCGGCTTATAGGCTGGCTACAAAAAAAGATGGGGCTAAAATTCGCTGCACAATCATAGTTAATTTAACAGCTAAGACATATGATGCTTTGCCGTGCGAGCCTTACAATAATATTGATAGATTTATTGCATGCGCTTCAATGTGCGGAGTTGCTTTTTATTTATCTAAATCAACAGCCATTTTACCGCCACTTATTATTTTTTGATAATTTACAACAGAAGAAAAGTTAAGATGAAATATTGATTTTATTGGTGCCAGTGGTCGGACTCGAACCGACACGCTTTTAAGGGCGGCGGATTTTGAATCCGCTGCGTCTACCAATTTCGCCACACTGGCACTAAACGTGAAAACAAGTAAACGTGGGCATTATACTGAGCTTTACTATATCTGCCAACAGATATTAGCTGTAAGGCATTTCATTTGCCTAAAAAACAAGCTACCACTTACGTTTCCAAGCAGGTAATTTTTTAAGAATAATATAAGCTGTTTGTTTAGCTACGGCTTTATCTACATTGTGATTATTGGCATATTGTAATGCAACTTCATGCCATTTTTCGTCAAATGTTTTCATTGTGCCGTCTTTATGAGCACAATGCTTACAATAACTTTTAGACATATCAAGTAGCGGATAGTCACTAATTACGGTCATTGGCATGCCACAGGCAATACACATTTTCATGTTTTAGATTCCAATTAGATTAAAAAGGTAGTTAAATAATTGCCTGCCTTATCTCGGTAAAAATCCTACACCTAGTTAAACAAGAATACAAGATAGCATTAAAAATAGATACATTTATCTTAGAAATTGAGCTCAATTTGTGATGTAACTGGATTTAATTGCTGATGCTGGTGTTGCGGTTGTGATAATAGATAACGACGTCTTAACGCCCGTTGTTTGCATAAGCGTAAGATTTCTTGTTTTTGCTTATCATTAAAAGTTAACCATTTAAATCTTTCTTCTCTGGAACGATAACAGGTAATACAATAACCTTGTTTATCTGTTTGACAAACACGCTTACAAGGACTTGGAATATCAAAAAATTCTATTTGATCCAACTTATCATTTCCCCCTTTAGGTGACACCGAAATTTACTAATGTTCTTTTAACCCTAACCCTTTACTCAGCACTTTAAAACAGCCATCGCAATCGTGTCTCGCAGCATGGAGTAATGTTTGCGTTGGTGCATGAATTAATTTATTGGTTAAACGATGTGAAAACTCAGCAAAAACATCATCAATATTGGCACCTTGTTTGATCGCATTTAAAGCTTTTATTTGTAGCTCACGTTTAATACTTTCGGCATTACTACGATACTGCTTAACATAAGCAACCGCATATCTAGCCTTAAGCCAACTTATAAAATGTTCTGCTTGCTCTTGAATAAGGTATTGCGCCTCTTTAGCGGCAATGGCTCGTTGCTCTAAATTACTTTCAACTGTTTTTTGTAAATCATCAATAGTATAGAGGTGTACATTATCAAGTTGATTAACTTCTTCTTCAACATCACGAGGAACCGCTAAGTCAATAAATAGCATTTGACGATAATTTCTAGCCTGCAAGGTTCGTTCAACCATACCTTTACCAATAATAGGTAGGGGGCTCGCTGTTGAACTAATCACAATATCAACATCCTTAAGTCGGTTAGCAATATCAGGCAATGAAATGATTTCTGCATCAATATCAGAAGCCAGTTTCAATGCTTTTTCGCGAGTTCGATTAGCAATAATAACTTGATTAAACCCATGTGGCTTTAAGTAACGAGAAATAAGCTCTATCGTTTCCCCTGCCCCAACAAGCATAATATTTAAACTTGACGTATCAACAAAAAGATGACGAGCAATTAAACAAGAAGCATAAGCGACAGATGCAGTATTTGCACCAATATTGGTTTCACTACGAACCATTTTGGCTACATGAAATGTAGTTTGAAAAAGCTTTTTTAATTGAACAGACAAACAAGCTTGTTGTTGAGCAAAATGGTATGCTTGTTTAACTTGCCCTAAAATTTGTGGCTCACCAATGATCATAGAGTCTAAACCGCTTGCCACCGCCATTAAATGTTCAACAGCACCTTGTCCATCATGCCAATAAAATGAATCTTGATAAAGATTAATATCAATATGATGAAATTGCCCTAACCAACTTTCGACAGATTGTTTTAATCTTAGATAGTCAGTTGGATGTTCATAACTAAGATAAATTTCTGTTCGATTACAGGTAGATAAAATAGCACACCCTTCAACCAAAGGGTGCTGGTATAGGCTGTATAGCGCTTTATCGACAATCTCAGTAGGAAAAGCAAGCTTTTCTCTTAAAGCGACTGGCGCAGTTTTATGATTAACACCAAAAATTGTAATTGACATTGCATCGCTTCTTTTTGTAGGTTCTGTTAGGTATAATTATTTTATTAAGCGTTTCTTTAAAATCTGTATTATACATAAAAAACCACAAAGGTTCTTTTTCTTATTCGGACAATTATCAGTTATAATATTGCAGTCTTTAAAACTAACAACTAAAGAGTTATTTCATGTCTAAAATTAAATATGCTTTTATTATCATGCTGCTTTTACTTATCACCGCATGCCAAGCAACTAAATCACAAAATACGGCATCAGCTGAGCAACAATGGCAAGCACATCAACAAAATCTCAAGCAAATAAATGCGTTCCAAGTTAAAGGCAGTATTGCTCATATAAGCGATAAATCTCGAAATTATGGTCGATTTTTAATTACCCAACAGTCAACAGATAATTACGAAGTCAAATTAACTACACCTGTTGGTACCAACATTTTGACGTTAAGAGTGGAGCCTGACAATGTTCTATTGGTTGATCAAAATGGTGGAAGCTATCAAGATGTCAATATTGAAAATCTTATGAAAAAAATATCTAATGTAAACATCCCGCTGAATTCTTTACATAATTGGTTAAAAGGATTTTCAGACAACGTAAATACAGACAAAATAGATAATGCTGGGCGATTAACTTCAACTGTATTTATGCAAAATAATAACAAATGGACATTAAAAATTCCAAGTTATGCGACTTACACCTATAAAAATAAAAAGATTGACTTACCTGCAGCGATTGAGCTTACACATGATGATGAAGTTATCCGCTTAAAAATTAGTAACTGGGTTTTGCGATAACGGGTAATAATTATGAAACAATGGTTATCGCCAGCTAAATTAAATTTATTTTTGTATATTACTGGTCGTCGTGCTGATAATTACCATAATTTACAGACATTATTTCAATTTATTGATTACTGTGACAACTTATCATTTACCCTCCGCCAAGATGATCAAGTTAACCTATTGACATCATTTGCAAATATTCCAGATGATAAAAATCTAATCATAATTGCCGCAGAACGATTAAAATCTTATGTCAAACTAACAAAACTGGGAGTAGACATTGCCATTGATAAAAAGATTCCAATGGGTGGTGGTCTTGGCGGTGCCTCATCTAATGCAGCAACGGTATTAGTTGCGCTTAATCAGTTATGGCAATTAAATTTATCACTGGATGAATTAATTGAAATTGGCCGCACAATTGGCGCTGATGTGCCCATTTTTATTTATGGGCATGCTGCGTTTGCCGAGGGGATTGGCGATCAATTTTCCCCTATAGATATTCCTGAATATTGGTATCTAGTTGCTTATCCTAATATTGAAATATCTACAGTTAAGGTATTTAATGATCCTGAATTAACCCGTGATACGCCTATCCAGAATATAACTGATTTGCTTTCTTTACCGTTTAGCGAATTTAAAAATGATTGTGAAAATGTCGTTCGAAAACGTTATCCAAAGGTAGATAATATTATTACTTATCTTTCACAATATGGCACAACTCGATTAACTGGCACTGGAGCATGTGTTTTTACACAATGCGAATCTAAACAACAAGCTTTAGCGATTCAATCAAAGCTTAAAGCACTATCAGTTCATAGTTTTGTGACTAAATCATTAAACGTTTCGCCTTTATATGAAAGTTAAACAAACACTTTAATCAACAAATATCATTAACGGGTAAGGTGTTTTGTTAACAGAATCAAGATTTAAATATCTAGTAAGCCATATGCATTTAATATCCAAACTTCCAACGAAAAACGCTATAATGATAAGTGATTTTATAAATTTCTTAGTGCTTTTTTATGAACTTTATTCAATTATCTTCTTTTTTCAAATTAAACTACCTACATATTGTATTTATTTGTGAAAATTGAAAGAGCTTACAAAGCATTTTTTACTATATATATTAACTTAACTATTGATGGCTTACATACTTATGATATTAATATATTAAGTTATAAGTATGGCTAGATTTCAGTATGATATTATGGTTTCGTTATTGCAACAAAAAAGATTGCAGGTATATAATGAAACATTGGCAACTCTTATAGAAAAGACTTAGAGAGCATTTAAATGAATCAGTTACAACAAAAACTTTCATTAATTAAAGACAGTATTCTTACCATTCCCAATTACCCAAAAGAAGGGGTATTATTTCGCGATATCACCAGTTTACTTGCTGATCCTATTGCATTTAAAACCACTGTTGAGTTATTAATTGATCATTATCGTAATAAAAAAATTGATAAAGTCGTTGGCACAGAAGCTCGAGGCTTTATTTTTGCAGCACCAATTGCGCTAGCACTGGGGGTTGGCTTTATTCCCGTTCGTAAGCCTAACAAATTACCTCGTCACGTATTTAAAGAAGAATATCAACTTGAGTATGGTACAGATACTTTAGAAATCCACACTGATGCCATTAAACCCGGTGAACGTGTACTCATTGTTGATGATTTACTGGCTACAGGTGGAACAATAGCTGCAACGGCTAATTTAATTCGTAAGGCAGGGGGTATTGCCGAAAATGCCGCATTTGTAATAAATCTACCTGATTTAGGGGGTGAAACAAAATTAGCTGATATGGGGATTGATTGCTTTACTTTAGTTAATTTTGATGGTGAATAAGAATTATCATTAAGGGCACATTTGGTGCCCTTTTTTCATTTTAAATGCCGTTACCTCTTGTTCTTTCTTAAATAAAAATAATTAGTTAATTTTGCCGCATACAAAATAATAAATATGCATTTCTTCCTTTCATTTCATTTAAATTCAAATTTTCAATTAAAATAAGACATTAACAATAAATATTTAAAAAATGAATATAAATACACTTTTCTACTTGATAAGGTTTTAAAAGTGAATTATTATTCAATAATAAAGCATAATTAATCAATTGATTTAAAGAGGGATGAAATGAAAAAATTTAACCATATTATTGCAAGAACACCTGCCAAATCTCTTATTGATGGTTTAACCTCATCAAATTTAGGTAAGCCTGATTATCAAAAAGCTCTAGAGCAGCATAACAATTATATTCGTGCACTACAGCATTGTGATGTTGATATTACCATTTTGCCTCCCGATGAGCGCTTTCCTGATTCGGTATTTGTTGAAGACACAGTGCTTTGCACACCACATTGTGCCATTATTACAAGACCAGGTGCTGAAAGTCGCCGAGCAGAAACTGAAATCATATCAAGCACAATTGAGCGGTTTTATCCTAATAAAGTTGAACAAATTACCGCACCAGGTACCGTTGAAGCAGGTGATATTATGATGGTGGAAGACCACTATTACATTGGTTTATCAGCAAGAACCAATCAAGTGGGCGCTAATCAAATGATCGCTATTTTAGAAAAATATGGATTAACCGGCTCGGTTGTTGAACTCGAAAAAGTGCTCCATCTAAAAACAGGTTTAGCTTATTTAGAAAATAATAACTTGCTAGCAGCAGGCGAATTTATCACTAAACCTGAATTTCAGAAATTTAATATTATTGAGATCCCAGAACAAGAAAGTTATGCCGCTAACTGCATCTGGGTAAATGATCGGGTAATTATGCCTGCTGGCTATCGAATAACTAAAGCTAAAATTGAGCAACTAGGTTATCAGGTTATTGAAGTGGATACCTCGGAATATCAAAAAATTGATGGAGGGGTAAGTTGCATGTCGTTACGATTCTAAGCTATCGATATTAATCAAACCTAAAACCACATAATAAGACGACAAGATGAATACACCAGCAAGAAAAAAACTAGGCACCCTCCCCCTTACACTGTTGGTGGTGGGTAGCATTGTAGGAAGTGGGATTTTTAGTCTACCACAAAATATGGCCGAAGGGGCTGGGACTGGAGCTATTTTAATCGCATGGATAATAACCCTATTTGGCATGCTAATGTTAACACGCATATTTCAGTATTTATCGATTCGATTTTACAAAATCAACGATGGTTTATACGGCTATGTGCGAGAAGGCTTTGGTGACTATATCGGTTTTAATGCCGCATGGGGTTATTGGATATCAGCATGGATGTCGTGCACCAGTTACTTAGTTATTTTATTTAGTGCATTAGGATCTTTTGATTGCTTAAGCTTCTTTGGTCACGGCACTACGTTGCCAGCTGTTTTTACTGCTATTTTATTATTATGGATAGTACATTATTTTGTACTAAAAGGAATATATCGAGCTTTTTTATTAAATTGCCTTGTTACGCTGGCTAAAATTGTACCCATCAGTTTATTTATCGTTTGTATTAGCCTTGCATTTAAAATTTCGACATTCAAAATAGACTTTTTGGGAACACCACAGTTAGGCTCAATTATAAAACAAGTTGAGAACACCATGCTCTATACCGTTTGGGTTTATTTAGGCATTGAAAGCGCAACGGTTTATGCGGCAAGAGCCAAAAATATCATCAGTATTAGCCGTGCAACCTTTTTTGGCTTTGCCATTACTAGCCTATTGCTTGTTTGCGTATCAGTATTATCTCTTGGTATTGTGCCACAACAAGAACTTGCCCAAATGAAAAACCCATCAATGGCTTTAGTGATTGAACGTGTCATTGGTAGCTGGGGAGCAACCCTAATTAATATTGGTTTAATTGTATCGGTTAGTGGTGGATTATTATCGTGGTTAATGCTAGCAGCTGAAATGCTATTTTTAAGTGGTCAGGGCAACCAGCACACCGTGCCAAAATGCTTTGGCAAGCTTAATAAAACCGGCACGCCTGCTAACGCATTATGGTTAACAACGAGCTTCATAACAATTTTGCTGATCCTTTCTCACTTTTACCAATCGGGCTATAATACCTTAATCCAGCTATCAACCTCAATGGTGCTCATCCCTTATTTACTTGCAGAACTTTTTGTTTTCAAATTAGCTATACAAAGGCGTAAAGTCTATTTAATCATAATAGGTGTATTTGGATCGACTTATGGAGTATGGCTAATTTATGCTGGCGGTATATCTTACTTATTACTGTCGATGATACTTTATAGTATAGGGCTATTTTTTTACCTCTATGCTAGAAAACAACGCTCTTTACCCGTATTTAGTTACTTTCACGACAAAGTGTATGCCTTTTTCATCATCACACTTGCGCTAATTGCCATTGTCTATTTTTATATATTACCAAATTAAATGGTCATTGAGATGACATCTGGGTGCTATTTTCGAAATAGGTAGAAATCAGCTAACAACTGCCTAAATGATTGCGAATAGCACCCATCATCATCTCGCATACAAAGTTGATCCTCAATGATCAAATCAGCTCGGCTTAATGAAAAAGCCATCAACGCCAACGAAAAATCTTTTTTACTCGAATACCTAACATTCATCACTTGAGTTAAATATAAAAAATTTGATTCACACAAAAATCTAAAATGGTTTGATAGATGATAAGGCAAAACTAAGCAAAATTGCCCTTTTGGTGTTAATAATCGTTTAACAGCATTAATCAATTGCTGATAACTCAAACTCTCGGTATAACGAGCTAATTGCCTTTGCATATCTCGGCAATCTACAGCCGATTCAAAATAAGGTGGATTGCTTACAATTAAATCATAACAAGCTGATTGATTAAGCCGAAATTGATTAATATCTGCGTGCTTGGCACAAATAGAATAAAATGAGGCTTGTTTGCTATTTTCATTACATTGTGCAATAGCATGATGATCAATATCAATTGCGTCAATCTTGCAATGCGTATTTTCTAACCGTTGAGCTAACATCAATGCAATTACACCACACCCCGTACCAATATCTAACACTTTTTGTGGAATAACATCAATGGGAACCCATGCCCCTAATAAACAACTGTCAGTTGTAACTTTCATTGGGCTTTTATTGTGTGCAACAAAAAAACGTTTAAAGGTAAAACCGTCTTTTCTCAAAGGTGTTTGGTGGCTAGCTATCATGGTTAAATTTCTTAAACAGTGGTTTATTTGATGCAATCGCATCAGCCCAACGAGTAGGTTCAGGTAATCGATAACCTCGTAAACATAAATTTACCCATTTTAATGCACTATCTTGACTTATTCGATGACCAGCCGAAATAAATAAAGGATTACAATTATCTTTACTACACAATACCCAACCAATTTGTTCTTGCTGATCTTGCAATGGTGTTACACTACCAGCCCGTTTTGACAATGGCTCAAACTGACCACATAATCTTTTTTTAGCTACACCAATTGTTGGCATATCTAGTAATAAACCTAAATGACTTGCAATACCTAAACGTCGAGGATGAGCAAAACCCTGTCCATCAACTAACAATAAATCCGGTTTCTGTGTTATTTGTTGCCATGCCTCAATAAGCGCAGGATATTCACGAAAAGATAAATAACCAGGAATATAAGGAAATTGCGTCTTTATTCGAGCGATATGATGTTCCACAACATTAAAATCTGGATAAGTAAGAATAACAATAGCCGCTCGGGTAATATCACTACCATTTTCAAAGCCCACATCGGTTCCACCAATAAATTTAACGGATTGATTAAACGCATCTGTTAATTTAATTTGCTTGGCTAACGTCTGTTGAATTTGTTTTAATTGTTGTAAATTGATAGACATTTTAAATCTGCTGAGTATGATTAACCGCAATGAACCAATTGTAACAAATTAATATGCCATATACATTAGTAAATCCAATCAACTTAACAGAAGAAATCAAAAAAAGCCGTTTTATTGTTAATGCTGCACCAGTTACCACGGCCGAGCAAGCAACCGATTTTATTAATCAAATAAGCGATCTCAATGCAACACATAACTGTTGGGCTTGGAAAATTGGGCAGCAATACCGTTTTAATGATGATGGTGAACCGACAAGCACCGCTGGGCGCCCTATCCTTTCAGCTATTGAAGGACAAGATTGCGATCAAATTGTGGTTGTTGTAACTCGCTACTTTGGCGGAATAAAACTAGGTACTGGTGGGTTAATGCGAGCCTATGGCGGTGCAGCCAGTCACTGCTTACAACAAGGCGAACTTATTGAACTCATTGCCCGTATTACGCTTCAATTTCACTGTTATTATAGCGAATGGCCAATTATTGAAAATCGCCTAAAAGAACTTGGAGCCTTGATTGAACAACAAGATTTTGATGCCGAAGGTGTCAAAGTAGCTATAGGAATAACACAAGACAAGTCCCAATTATTACAAAAAACTCTCTGTGATATCACCCGTGGGCGCGTTATTATCGAGTTATAAAAAAGAGAAAAACTAGCTCACCCTTTCTACCTATACATATAGGTATCATCGAAAAAACGCCATTTTTCATTAACGTTATTGAGCTATTATTGAATTTAGCCAACACCCTCTTATTAAGGTTACTATATGAATAATATATTGTTATTCGATTTATTATCGTATACAGTTTGTTTTTTTAATGGAGAGAAGTCATGCGAAACAAAGGTATTGCTTATTTATTGTGGTTCTTTTTTGGTTTTATGGGTATCCATCGTATGTATTGTGGTAAGTGGATAACAGGTTTTGTTTGGTTATTTACTTGTGGAGTTTTTGGAATTGGTTGGTTTTTAGATCTTTTCCTAACTAGTGGTATGGTTGATTATGCTAATTTAATTGATAATTCTAAATTCAATAAATCACAAAATGTTACAGTAAATGCATTCATCAATAGTGATAAATAATATAGGTAATTAAGCCACTCAAAATTGCTATTTTTACGCATTATATTAAATATGTCCCATTAAAACAGCATAACATATTGTATAAAATCGACTTTATGTTGTTTTAATGGTATAAAATCATACTAATAAAAATTTCACCCCTATCATCAAATTTAATTAAAAGCTTTTTTCAAAAATACGTAATAACTTTCTACTGGCTATTTTAACTTTCTGTATAAAATTTTTAACAAAAAAATATTGCTTTTATAAATAAAAAGCAACATAAGGCACGTTAAC
>NZ_LZGZ01000353.1:0-773 GCF_001690515.1 Gilliamella sp. Fer4-1
ATTTTTTAATAGGTTAAACACTATATCATTTACCAAAATTATTTGATCTATATTTTGACGATAATTGAATATATAATTGCATACACATTTTATAATTAAAATAATTTACATGTTGAACGTTAACAAATTTATTGATCAAATTTCCCCTCTTATTAATAACAGCAACCCACAATACTCAACACTCAATATTGCTCTAGGTTTCGACGACAATTACGCAATGCCTGCCGGTGTTGCAATGTTATCAGTAATAAAAAACACGCCAAATTATAATCTTCATTTTCATTTATTTATTGATAATGTCTCTGATAAAAATATTGAAAAATTCAAAAAACTAAGCTGTAGTAATGTGTCGATTACGCTTTATTATTTGAATAATAATTTTATTATAAATCCTAAAACACTTGTTTTACATATAACTAATGTATCAACTTGTATTCGTTTTATCATGCCCAATTTACTTTCCTCAATAACTGATAAATTAATTTACCTTGATAGTGATGTAATATGTTTACAATCATTAGCACAAATATTTGAGTACAATATTGAAGATTATATTGCTGGCGTAGTAAGCGATACAAAAGATATGCAACAAACAATAAGTAAAATGTATCACATTGATTCAAAAAAATATTTTAATGCAGGCGTTCTTTTGATAAACACAAAAAAATGGTGTGATGAAAATATTTCTGAAAAGGCGCTAGAATTGATCAATAATGGAAATATATATAAATTTGCGGATCAAGATGTTTTAAACATTTTGCTTGAAAATAAAA
>NZ_LZGZ01000354.1:0-8160 GCF_001690515.1 Gilliamella sp. Fer4-1
TTATTATGTTTTTACCTTGTTGTTTTTTACAAAAATCAAAAAAATTTCAATCCCTTAAAGCTTTCTCCAAAGCTTAATATGTTTTTTTTACATTCCTTTACAAAAAATCACAAAAAAAACTAGCCAAGCTTTTTTTTAACATTATAATTTTAACGGTAAAAATTAAATTAGCTTTTTTACAGGCTAATAATCATAAAAAATAAATAAAACAATATTTTATTTGTAAGGTGGGATGTTATGCAGTATAATCTTGGACAACAGACAACAGACAACAGACAACAGACAACAGACAACAGACAACAGACAACAGACAACAGACAACAGACAACAGACAACAGACAGGGCAAGCCTATGCCTTAAATTTATCCAACAATTGCATTAGCCGGTTTTTTACACTTCGCTCGTTTATATCATCAAAATTATCCACCAAATTATTTAAAAAAATCCCGTTGGCATTAGCGCCAGTATTGTTATTGCCGTATTCGCAAGGTTCGCAAGCATTAACGGTACATACTAGCCAAGTGATTCAAGGTAGTGCCCCGTATTTAACGTTTGATGGTGGTAAAACCAAAGTGACCACAACAACGGAGTTATTAGGTATTAAATTATCGGATGGTCGAGAATTCACCCCTACAACCAATAGTTCATCACCCGCAAATCCAATTGAGTTACCTGCAGTGGGTCAAAGCTTTGCTGATATTCAAATGTTAGTCCCGCCATCAACTAATTCTGTAAGTTTAAATGAGTTAGTAACAAACTATAATTATTGGGGCGATGATGATGGCGATGGGCAGGAAGCAGGAGAGATAACCGCAACAGGGAATTTAGCGGTTAGTATTACAGATAAGAATGGTAAAACAGTGAATCGTAGTGAAGTATTAATGATATGTAATGCGCCTTATAAAGTGGTAATAAGTAGCGAAGAGGGTAGTTTAAGTACCCGTTACGGCGTTCCTAATAGTAGTACTTTCACTGGTGACACAGCAACATATTATATTAATCCAAAATCATCACCATTTATTTGCTTTGCAAGACCAGATGTAATAGCCTCAACGGAAACTTGGATACACGGCATTAAGCTTGACCATAATGGTCCGGCTACTGTCTGGAATCCAGATAAAGGTTTTCTTACTCAGTCAATAAATCCATCATCTTATGGTCTTAATTTTCCGACAACAGGAGTTGATGGTTTCTATTTTGATTTAGATATAGGTGGAATTGATGCCAGTCAACTAACGTGGTTACCCGTTACGCATGGGGGAATAACCGCTACTGTAACAAGGGCGTTACCAAATGCAGTTGATTATTGGATATCCGATCATTCAGTACCAGTAACGCGTGTTACGTTAAAAGGTCCAGAGGCAAAGAGCCAATTGAACAGTCCTCATCCTAGTCCAATTACTAAGCCAAATTTGCCGCAGACATTTGAGTTAGTGGGTAGAGATAGTCGTGGTAATACAGTAGTAAAATATGGATTTGTATTACAGAAATGGTTCGTTAACGGAGCTAAAAATAAAAAAAGAATTTATTCTGAAGCAGAAACTTGGTGTCGTGGTTTAGGTTATCGTGTGCCACAGATAAAGGAGCTAACTAACGCCGTCTGTTCTGGTTTGGGTGCACAACCGCGTTGTCAGGGTGCAGTTGGAGGCAAACCATCATCAAATGGAAATTATTTTCAGCGTCAAATAGGAGCTGGAGTCATGGCTGAGTGGGGCAGTGAAGGGGGGTACAACAATGGCACAATATATTCTTGGTCGAGTGACAAACAAGGAGATCATAGGCTAGCTGCGCACTGGCTTAACGGACCAATATTGGGGATAGAAGAAAACGGAACCTACGGTGGTATCGATTGCGTCACTCCTTAGCATTAAGTACCTAATTGTAGGTCGCAGTTGGGGTTATGGTGCAAATCAAGGACAAGCCATCAAAAGAACCAAGCCCCGCATAAGGCGGAGTGCTGAGCGGGGTATCTAGCAAACTTGTACTTTAATGACGGAAAGTCAAAAAGCACTTCCCCGGATGACGATGCCTAAGCTGTGAAGCGTTACTCAACATAAACAATTAGACATTATCATAATAAAAATTGAGTAAAATTAGTACCAGAAAAACAGCTATTTTTTAGCTGGTTTTTTTGTATAAATGTCAAACGATTTTTTTATAAAAATATCAAAAAGTGATGATGTGTGATTGTAGTAAGGTGGTTTTTTGTGGCGTATAATTTGGTTACCCATAAACAACTTTCTAACGTAAAATCAACATGAAATTTAATGTAATTATTGCAGCCTTAATGGCAACCAGTTTATCTTGTGCTGCTGTAGAGCCTGCTCCGCATTGGGATTATGAAGGCGAATTTAAACCCGAAAATTGGGGAAAACTTTCACCTGAATTTTCAACCTGTGAAAACGGCAAAAATCAATCGCCGATCAATATTGAACATGTACTAAAAACCCATCATGATAAACTTAAACTGGCGTTTAAACCCAGCAAGCAAGAAATCATCAACAACGGCCATACCATTCAAATCAATGTTAACGAAGGTAATACCTTAGAAATTGATAATGAAATCTTTACGTTACAACAATTCCATTTTCATGCACCAAGCGAAAATATGATTAAAAGTAAACCCTTTCCGATGGAAGCTCACTTTGTTTATAAAAATGACAATGGTGACTTAACGGTTGTTGGTCTTATGTTTAATAGGGGAAAATCTAACCCCGAATTAGCTAAAGCTTGGCAACATATTCCGACACAAGTAGGAAACACTGCGACATTAAGTCAGTCGGTTAATATTAAGGCATTATTGCCAAATAGATTAGATTTTTACCGTTTTAGCGGCTCACTAACAACACCGCCTTGTACGGAAGGTGTGAGATGGATTATTTTAGAACAAGAAAGTAGCGCATCTGCCAAACAAATTGAAAAATTCCACTCAATCATACATCATGATAACAACCGTCCAATTCAGCCTTTAAATGGTCGTGTGATAGTTAATTAATATTTTTTGGCTCTATCGGTGAAAGCGAATAGAGCCAATAATTAGTGGACTTATCACTTATAACACACATAAAATATATAATGTATTTTTAATGGTTTTTTGTCATTAAACATTACACGAATAACGTATAAAAATTTTACGCTATCATCAAATAATATGAATATCCATGTCAAGGACGTTGTTTATATCAGAAAAAACAATGCGCAATGTTATTCGATTAAGTTAACAATTCCACCTGTATTTAATATAGTTGAAGCAGAGAAATAAACTTAGCTATTAATAAATAAGCCGATATAATAAAATGACTTAATAGGATTAAGCTCTTTTTTATTGTTATTTACCTATAGCGGTGGTGGAAGCGACATTTAAAACGATTAAACGGAGTTTATAAAGGTCAATTCCTCATCTCGACTATGGAGTTATAACATTCTTTTTCTGCATATGCATATTGGTATAATAATAACAGAGTTATATTCGTCGTTAGGCTACTTGCCTACAGTTGAGTTTAAAAAACAGACAGCTCTTAATTTTTTGATTGAATATATGTTGCCATTTCAGAATTTAAAAGAGCTTAATATAACAAGGAGAATAAAATGTTTAGTGCATTACATCCATATAATAATAAGCTAATTTCTTATACGGAATACCTAAAATTTGCATTAGATCATAATTTTCAAAAACCTAATGATGCGCCAGGTGCTCGCTGTCCTGTTTGTGAAAGGCGTCTGAAAGTCAGAGCAGGAAAACAAAAGGATGATGGGCATTTTTATCACAATGATGAATATTATTGCCCAACAAAAGAAGCAAATAAAAGATCCTACGGTAACTTGCCAATAACAAAACAAAACGCAGAAATACGACAACAAAACCTTAATTTTGCTAAAGAAAATATAGGTAAAATTTGGGAAAGGTTGAAAGAAATTATTCCATTCTTTGACTTTTCAGAGTTTTTGTCAATTCTTAATGAAGCAAAAAAACTCAATATTTACGAATATACAAATCTTAATCCACAACTCTTACCCTATATTTATGTAACCCTAATAAACTATTTGCCAAGTAAAAGTTATAATAAACAACGAAAATTAAAGTTTTGCTTTTTCTATGAAGCGAGAATTAATACTTATGAGGATTTATGGATTAATCAAGGTGCATTTTCTCGCTTAGTTAGGATCTCATATAAAAATGGTAGTACACAAAAAGTAACTATAATTGAAACAAATACTGATTACCTATCAAAAGAGCAAGTTATTTTAAGTGAAAAACAGCTAGAATTTTTGAAAAAAAAAGTATAACTATGAATGAATAGCCCTATATAGGGGCTTTATTAACGCTCATATCTAATTTTTATAAACCCGTTTTTTCCACGCCAAATCATTAATTCTTTGAATTGCGCTATATAAGTTGAGCGTTATAGGCTAGTCTTACTTTGTTTTTATTGTTATGCGCTAATACTACTTCAATCATATCGGGTTTAAGTTTGGCTTCGTTCATTGATGGTAATAGCGATAGAGCGTAAGCCATGTGCTACTAGCTGACCTCCGTAGCCTATACGCTTGCGGCGTTAGTTTTTGGGGATTAAGTGGTTCATTATGTTTAATACAGTTAGGAGACACATATTCACTATTACTCCCTAGTAGTTTTTGTGCTAATAACCTTAAAGTTTCATTGGATAACCGTACATTGTGGGCTTTTGGGGCTTTCATTTGTTCAGTAGAGATATGCTTTTTCTCAATAAGTATCAAGTTAATAATGATTATGTTAATTGGTTGAATTTCGTAAAAGAAAATGTATTTAAGGCTGGTGTGGCGGAGCTTCTTAATTTAGTTTATGATTCAAACGAAGAATTGGGCTGTAAAGCAGAAAAGGAAAGCTTAGGCTACAATTCATCCCGATTACATCCAGATATTTAAATCAAGTTTTAGTGCATATTATGAAAAAGCTTGATATTTATGATGAATTTAAATTAGATATATCTGAATTGTATGTTAAATAAAAATTTATTTATAAATTTCAGATTGATGACAAAGAGCTCGCTTTTTGGCGAGTTCTTTGATCTAATAGAGAGGAGTCCATTATAAGAGGAATTCTTCTATGCTAAAAAAACCAACTCCAGCGACACCAGAAAAAAATAGAGCAAATCTCGCTAGATGCGCTTGTCCCTCAAAATCATCTTGTTCGTAAAATAGCTAAAGTCATTGATTTTGAATTTATTCGAGAAGCGGTAGTATCATTTTATTACCATAATAACGGTCGTCCGGCAGAAGATCCGGTCAGACTGTTTAAAATCATGCTATTGGGGTATCTTTCCGGTATCCCCAGTGAACGTCGTCTGGTTCAGGAAATTCAGGTCAATTTAGCTTACCGCTGGTTTCTGGGAATGGGATTAACCGAAAAAGTGATTGGTGCCTCAACACTTAGCCAAAATCGTCGCCGTCGGTTTAATGACAGTGAAATCTATCAACAGATTTTTGATAATATTGTTGAGCAGGCCATTTCCAAAGAGTTGATAATTGGTCGGGTATTATATACGGACAGTACTCACCTGAAAGCAAATGCCAATAAAGGCAAGGCACGTAATGAGCAGCGTATTGTTGAGCCCAGTCAATATATTGATGCGCTTAATCAAGCCATCAACGCAAAAAGAGAATTAAACGGGAAAAAGCCTTAAAGCCATCGACGGTAGAGAAATACAAGGATGTTAAAGTCAGTACAACAGCTCCGGACAGTGGCTTTATGCATCGGGAAGGCAAGCCTAAAGGATTCTTCTACTTAGATCACCGAACGGTTGATGGCAAACATAATTTAATTACCGATACCTATGTCACAGCCGGAAATATCCATGATCCCCAGCCTTATATGGCTCGATTAAAACGCCAGTTAGAGCGGTTTGGCTTTAATCCGGTTGGTGTCGGTCTTGATGCGGGTTATTTTACGGCTCCCATTTGCCATTTACTGCTGGCAGAGCAGATATATCCGGTGTTGGGTTATCGTCGCCCCACCCATGGTGCGAATCCCATCAGAAAAAAGCAGTTTATCTATAACCGTCAAAACGATACTTATACTTGCCCAAACGGGCAAACATTAATATATAAAACTACCAGCAGGGAAGGTTATCGTCATTATCATTCTGATGCAACAACCTGCAAAATCTGTCCGTTATTGTCACAGTGTACACAGAGTAAAAATACACAGAAAGTCATCACACGGCATATCTGGGAAGCAGATAAAGAAAAAGCCAACGAGATTCATTTAAGTCAGTGGGGTAAAAAAGTCTATGCTCGGCGAAAAGAAACGATAGAGCGCAGGTTCAAATGCAGTGTTTATTGGCTACAACGGCTCAAAATATCAAGAAAATAGCGATAAAGTTATTTTTGTTACGTTTTTTTAGGCTATTTTTTAATTTATTTAATAAAATCCAAATTAAAAATCCTATTTATGGTTTAAATAAAAAAATAAACCCCGAATTATATCGAGGTTTGTCATCAATCTGAATAGCCACATTTAGTGGCTATTTTTATTAATGGCTATGATTCAATTCCTTGACTACGCAGATAATCTTCATAATTACCCGTATAATCGTTCACTTTTTCAGGTGTAATTTCAACAATTCGAGTCGCTAAGGAACTTACAAACTCACGGTCGTGTGAAACAAAAAATAGTGTGCCCTGATAAAGCTCTAATGCCATATTGAGTGATTCAATTGATTCCATATCAAGATGGTTTGTTGGCTCATCCATGACAATAATATTCGGGCGTTGCATCATCAATTTACCAAATAACATGCGTCCCTTTTCACCACCAGATAGAACTTTAACTTGTTTTTTAATATCATCTTGCGAAAATAATAAACGCCCTAAAATACTACGTACCGCTTGCTCATCGTCGGTGGGTTGCTTCCATTGACTCATCCAGTCAAATACGGTTAAGTCTTCATCAAATTCATATTCATGATCTTGCGCGTAATAACCAATATTGGCATTTTCTGACCATTTGATCTCGCCTTGTTCTGGTGTCAGTTCGCCCATTAAGGTTTTTAGTAGGGTGGTTTTACCGATACCGTTAGTCCCTAAAATTGCGACTTTCTCGCCCACTTCAACCATTAATTTAAGATTTTTAAATAGTGGACCGTTGTCAAAACCTTTCGTCAGATTTTCAACAACAAGGGCATTGCGAAACAGCTTTTTATCCTGTTCAAAGCGAATAAATGGGTTTTGACGGCTGGAAGCTTTGACTTCTTCAAGTTTGATTTTTTCAATTTGTCTGGCGCGTGATGTCGCTTGCTTGGATTTAGAAGCATTGGCACTAAAACGACTTACAAACGATTGCAATTCACTTATTTGTGCTTTCTTTTTGGCATTGTCAGCTAATAAGCGCTCTCTGGCTTGAGTTGACGCGGTCATATAATCGTCGTAATTACCAGGATAGACACGCAATTCACCATAATCCAAATCGGCCATATGGGTACAAACCATATTTAAAAAATGGCGGTCATGCGAAATAATAATCATCGTACTTTCGCGTTGATTTAACGTCTCCTCAAGCCAACGGATCGTATCAATATCTAAGTTATTGGTTGGTTCATCAAGCAATAAGATATCAGGATTTGAAAATAGGGCTTGGGCTAACAATACCCGTAACTTCCAACCTGGCGCGATTTCACTCATTAGCCCGTAATGTTGTTCAATGGGGATACCAACACCTAATAATAATTCGCCAGCACGAGACTCAGCGCTATAACCATCCATTTCAGCATATTGAATTTCTAAATCAGCCACTTTAAACCCGTCTTCTTCGCTCATTTCCGGAAGCGAGTAAATACGATCGCGTTCTTGTTTGATTTGCCATAATTCGGTATGCCCCATAATGACGGTATCAAGTACGGTAAAATCTTCAAAAGCAAACTGATCTTGGCGTAATTTACCTAATCTTTCATGTGGATCGAGCGATACATTACCCGATGTCGGCACTAGATCACCACCAATAATTTTCATAAAGGTCGATTTACCACAGCCATTAGCACCGATAAGCCCATAGCGATTACCGTTACCAAATTTAACCGAAATGTTTTCAAATAATGGCTTACTGCCAAATTGCATTGTGATGTTATTTGTACTTAACACTAAAATTTACTCTCTTTAAAATGCGTTTTGCTCAAAAGCAATAAT
>NZ_LZGZ01000355.1:0-6496 GCF_001690515.1 Gilliamella sp. Fer4-1
AAAAGGATGAAATAAAAAAAGAGAAACTACTGAAATTTCTCTTTTTACTATATAAAAAAATAAAATTTAATTCACAATCAATGCTATTGATTATAAGTTATTGAAAAGTCATCTTAACTTAATTTTCAGTATCAATTTCTTCAAAACTTTTTACTAACTCATCAATGGCTTTCATTTGCTTTAAGAAAGGCTCAAGTTTTGCTAATGGTAACGCAGATGGACCATCGCATTTTGCATGGCTTGGATCTGGGTGTGATTCTAAAAATAGCCCAGCAATGCCAACTGCCATACCTGAACGCGCAAGCTCGGTTACTTGACCTCGACGCCCACCTGATGCTGCGCCCATTGGATCACGGCATTGTAGAGCATGAGTAACATCAAAAATAACAGGAGAGCCTTTGCTTGCTTTTTTCATAATATTAAAACCAAGCATATCAACCACTAAGTTGTCATAGCCAAAACAACTACCACGATCACAAAGAATTATTTGGTTATTACCAGCTTCTTCAAACTTTTCAACAATATTACCCATTTGACCTGGGCTGACAAATTGTGGTTTTTTAACATTAATTACCGCACCAGTTTTAGCCATTGCAACAACAAGATCGGTTTGTCTTGCTAAAAAAGCGGGTAATTGAATAACATCAACCACATCAGCGACCGGTTGGCATTGTGCTTCGGTATGTACATCAGTAATAATTTTAACGCCAAATTGTTGTTTAAGTTCTTGGAAAATTTTAAGCCCTTCTTCTAAACCTGGTCCACGATATGAATGAACAGAAGAGCGATTAGCTTTATCAAATGAAGCTTTAAAAATATAAGGGATATTTAGTTTATTGGTGATAGAAACATAATGTTCACAGATTTTCATTGCTAAATCACGAGATTCGAGCACATTCATACCACCAAATAATACAAATGGTAGGTCATTGGCGACAGTAATATCACCAATATTTACTTTTTTTTGTTGTATCATAAAATATTCCTAGTTAGGGTTTAAACCAGCGACCAAGAGTAACTCTATCATTACCGCTATAGTCAGCAAAGGTTTCGACTAATTGAAATCCGTGTTGTTTAAAAATAGTTTGTACTGCCTCACCCTGTTTCCAACCATGTTCTATCAGTAACCAGCCATATTGATTTAGATGTTTAGTTGCGCCATAGACAATGAGTTTAATATCGGCTAAACCGTCATCTTCTGAAACTAATGCACTTCTTGGTTCGTAACGAACATCGCCTTGTGCTAGATGAATATCTGTTGGTTCAATATAAGGCGGGTTACTGATAATCATTGAAAATTTTCGATTTTTTATTGGCTTATACCAGTCACCTTGTAAAAAATAAACATTGTTGACCCCTATTTGGGTTGCATTTTGTTGCGCTAAAATCAACGCATCTTTATTTTTTTCAATTGCGGTAAATAAACAGTCTTGACGCTCAGTTGCCATGGCGATAACTATTGCACCAGTACCCGTACCGAGATCCAACACTTCGCATGGCACTTTAGGTAGATACTCTAAACCTAATTCAACTAATTTTTCAGTATCCGGTCTAGGGATTAATGTAGCGTTAGAGACATTAAACTTTAAAGACCAAAATTCTTTTTCGCCAGTAATATAAGCAATAGGCTCACCATTTTGCCTGCGCTTTAAACATTCAGATAAAGCAATTAGCTCATCATCAGTAAGCAATGTTTCACTAAATGCCATTAAAAATGTGCGCGTTTTGTGCGTAACAAAACTCAGCAAAATTTCAGCATCACGCTTTGGACTTTCACTATCAGTTAAAGTTTGAGATGCACTTTTAAGCCATTGTAAATAGGTCATTCATCTTGTTCCGATAAAGCGGCTAGTTGATCTGCTTGATATTCCTGTACAATTGGATCGATTAGCATCTCTAATTTTCCTTCCATGACTTCATCTAATCGGTAAAGCGTTAGGTTAATACGATGATCCGTAACACGTCCTTGAGGATAATTGTATGTTCTAATTCTGTCAGAACGATCACCCGAGCCTAATAGATTACGCCTTGTTGAGGCTTCTTCTTGTTGGCGTTTGCGCAGTTCGGCATCTTGAATTCGTGCAACCAATACAGACATTGCTTTCGCTTTATTTTTATGCTGTGAGCGCTCATCTTGACATTCAACAACAATACCCGTTGGAAGGTGAGTAATACGAATCGCTGAATCCGTCGTGTTAACATGCTGACCACCAGCCCCAGATGAACGATAGGTATCAATTTTTAAATCAGCAGGGTTGATTTCTGGCATTTCAGCCTCGGGAACTTCAGGTAAAACAGCAACAGTACAAGCAGAAGTATGAATGCGCCCTTGTGATTCAGTTTCTGGCACGCGTTGAACTCGGTGACCACCTGATTCAAATTTCAAATTGCCATAAACTCCATCACCACTGACTAACATAATGACTTCTTTATAACCACCGTGCTCACCATCACTCGCACTCATAATTTCAACGCGCCAATTGCGTGATTCAGCATATCGTGTATACATTCGGGCTAAGTCACCAGCAAAAATAGCGGCTTCATCACCACCTGTTCCCGCTCTAACTTCAACAAAACAGTTATAATCGTCATTAGGATCTTTAGGTAATAATAACACTTGTAATTGCTTTTCTTGCTCTTCAACTTGGCTTAGTGCTTCGTTTAATTCCTCTTGTGCCATTTCGCTCATTTCAGGATCTGATAACATCATTTTAGCCGTTTCGATATCTTCTTGGGTTTGCTGCCAATCGGAAAAACACTTAACCACCGCAGTTAATTGTGAGTATTCTTTAGATAGCGTACGAAAGCGATTTTGATCTGCTATAACTGAAGGATCAGATAATAATGCTTGAACCTCTTCATAACGCTCTTGTAGTGATTCTAACTTATTGATAATTGAAGGTTTCATAAAAATATATTTTGATAGAGATTAGTTAAGTTTGTGCAACATTATATACTTAATTACCTTTAAAATACAGTTTTCGGCTTGTTTCAAACTTATCTCTTATTATCACTTTAACAAGAGATAATAAAGCCATTGAATAAGCTGGAATATTATATGTATTTTAAAAAGAGGTTTTAGGTATGTAGCATTACTTAATGTTTTAATTGAAATAATTTACATTGCACTAACTGTTAGTTTTTATCAACGCCATTAACTATAGTATTTATTTTATTCGTTAACCCTCAATTTGCTAAAATCGAACCTAATAAATCATTAGCGCTTGTCTGATTAAATTTGAACTACTATAGTTAAGGCTATTCAGTTTACATTTTGGTATCTATTTTTTGGCGAACAATTTCAAATAAACAAACCCCCGTTGCAACAGAGACATTGAGTGATGAGACAATCCCCGCCATTGGAATGCTAACTAATTCATCACAGTGTTCTTTAGTTAAACGGCGCATACCTTCACCTTCAGCTCCCATAACTAACGCAAGTGAAATTGTTTTTGATGTTTTATAAAAATTTGTTTGATAAAGTGTTTTATTAGCTTCACCAGCAGTCCCAACAATCCAAACTTGATATTCGTCTTGCAACATTCGCATGGTGCGTGCCAAATTGGTCACTCTAACCACAGGTACACTTTCTGCCGCGCCACACGCCACTTTTTGGGCTGTTGAGTTGAGTGGTGCTGAGCGATCTTTGGGAACAATAATAAAATCCACACCCGCCGCATCAGCCGTTCGGATGCAAGCACCTAAATTATGTGGATCGGTTACGCCATCTAAAATTAAAATAACAGGATTTGGCTGCTGCTCCATAAGTAGAGGAATATCATTTTCTTGATAACCTCGATTAGGCTTAACCATAGCCAAAATACCTTGATGTACTCCATTTTTCGCTTTTTCATCTAACCATTGACGTTGAGCAACTTTAACAGGCAAACCTAGTTGTTCTAATTGACGTACAATAGCGATAAGACGTTTGTCTTCTCGGCCTTTAATAATAAATACTTCAATAATTCTTTCTGGCGAGCGAGCTAATAATGCTTCAATTGCGTGCAAGCCATAAACTGTTTCACTCATTTATGTTCTACTCTTTTATTTTATTAACTGATTTTGTTTTATTACTTGATTTTGGTTTACTTCGCTTTTTGCTTTTACTTTTGCTTTTATCTTTAACTTTTTTAGTGAGCGGTTTTGCACTATTTTTATTGGTTGATTTTTTGCTTTTTCGTTTAACAGGCAAATCAACTTTTTGATCTGTTTTTACTTGTTTTGATTTATCCTTGGCAGTCTTGCCTTGGCGTTTTGGCTTATTATTACTGCCAACTAGAGAAAAATCAATTTTACGTTCTTCAGGATTAACATTATCGACTTTAACTTGCACTTTATCGCCTAAGCGATAAGCAAAACGGGTATTTTCGCCAATTAAGCGATTATGCGCAGCATCAAAAAGATAATAGTCGTTTTCTAACGACGAAACATGCACTAAGCCGTCAATGAACAATTCATCTAATCGAACAAAGAAACCAAAATTAACGACACTTGAAATGGTACCATTAAATACTTCGCCAACATGATCTTGCATATAATCACATTTAAGCCAATCGACCACATCACGCACCGCTTCGTCAGCACGCCGTTCAGTCAGTGAACAATGTTCGCCGAAATAGAGCATTTCATTTGTGGTATAACAATACCCGCCAGTTTTACTGGTTTTATGCTGTTGGTCAGCTAAAATCCATTTAATCGCTCGATGTAATAACAGATCTGGGTAACGACGAATTGGCGAAGTAAAATGTGCATATTCTTCAAGCGCTAAACCAAAATGACCACGGTTTTCTGGGTCATAAATAGCTTGCTTCATAGAGCGTAAAATTACCGTTTGCAACATATCATGATCTGGGCGAGTTTCAACTATCGCCATTAATTCGGCAATATCTTTAGGTTTTGGGCTAACCCCGCCACCAAGTGATAAGCCAAGTTCACTTAGAATGCTACGCAAGTTATTTATTCTGTCTTCATCTGGTCTATCATGCACTCGAAATAATGAAGGTACTTGAGCATTAATCACCAGTTTTGCTGCCGAAACATTAGCTAAAATCATACACTCTTCAATGATTTTATGTGCCACATTTCGCTGAGCAATTTCGATACTTTCGATGCGCTTATCGGCGTTAAAAACAAATTTCGGCTCTTCAGACTCAAAGCCTATCGCACCGCGAGTGATACGGGCTTTATCAAGCACCTGATATAATCCGTAAAGGTTCTCAAGATGCGGTACCAATTCGTGGTAATGCTCTCGCAATTGCTCATCACCGTCTAAAATTTTAGCCACTTTAGTATAAGTTAATCGAGCATGTGAATTCATTACTGCTTCGTAAAACTCATACCCTGTTAAACGTCCTTTATTTGATACGGTCATTTCGCAAACTAAACATAAACGATCAACTTGTGGATTTAACGAACACAGCCCATTTGATAGCTGTTCTGGCAACATAGGTACAACTCGTGATGGAAAATAAACCGATGTACCACGCAAGCAGGCCTCTTTATCCAACGCTTTGCCTAATCTGACATAATAACTGACATCGGCAATGGCAACCCACAAACGATAGCCACCACCACGATTTTTTTGACAATAAACGGCATCATCAAAATCACGTGCATCTTCGCCATCAATAGTAACTAAAGGCAATTGGCGCAAATCCTTTCGCCCTTTTTTAGCGCTTTCTGGTACGTGTTCAGTAAATTTACTTACCTCTTTTTCGACTTTTTTAGGTAGTTCGTAAGGAATTTCGTGATTACGCAAGGCAATATCAATAGCTAAATTGGTACCCATTATTTCACCAAGCACTTCTTTTATGATACCAACAGCTTTTTGATGGCGTTCTGGACGCTTTTGTAACTCAACGACAACCACGGTTCCCATTCGAACTGTACGATTGGGTTTACCTGCAATTAAAATATCGAAGTTTAAACGGCTGTCATCAGGAACAACAAAGCCTACGCCTTGTTCGATAAAATATCGCCCGACAATTTGATTATTGCGTGGCTCTAAAATCCGCACTACACGAGCTTCCATTTTACCACGATATTGTGTTCCCATTGGCTGTGCTAAAATCACATCGCCTTGTAACACTTTTTTCATCTGTTCTGGTGATAAAAAATAGTCTTCAGGGTTGCCTTCTACTCGTAAAAAACCAAAACCATCACGGTGTGCAATCACGCTACCTTTGACCATATCTAATTTTTCAGGCAACGCATAACATTTACGTCGAGTAAATACCACTTGACCGTCACGCTCCATTGCCCGTAAGCGACGATGTAACGCTATTTTTTGTTCTTCGTTTTTAATTGCTACCGCTTGGGCAATTTTTTCTAGACTTGCGGGTTTCGCTTCTTGTTTAAGGTAATCTAAAATAAGTTCACGGCTGGCAATGGGGGAATCGTACTTTTCGGCTTCGCGGGCATAAAAGGGATCTTTTATCATAAAGGAATATCCTGTGCTCAAATATTAATGCTAGCATAACATAGAGAGATATAACTT
>NZ_LZGZ01000356.1:0-6275 GCF_001690515.1 Gilliamella sp. Fer4-1
TAATTAAACTCACCCAATTAGATTTATTAACGCAATATTTTAAAATCGAAAACACACACATTACACCACTTAAACCATATTTAATTACAGAAGTGTTATTTAGTGGCATTGCCTTTGTGTTGGCATTTATTATACTGCTGGCTAACATTATTACTATGCTAAGCTCACCTTGGGTAATTGATATCATTATTGCTACTTTGACAGTCTTTATCATTGTGACCGCGCTGTTTCTTTTTGCTGTAGATCCCATAAAACGATTCAAAACCTACCTTTTTATTCTAAAAGACAACGCTTTTTTACAAAGAGCAAACGATGAGCTGGCGAAAATAATTGAAGATAAAAATTGTTAATTAAATGATTAATAACATTTTTATTATCAACTTGATATACATTTCTATCCCTTTTTCTATTTTTATAAAATAATTAACCCAATTGCTAGCACTTTTTATATTTAAGGTAAATAATCGAAAAAAGACAAAGGCTAATAAGCAATAATACCGGTTCGACAAAAAACGATGCTTATTAACTAAAAATGCCTATGACATAGCGCCAAGTAAACTTGTTAAAAAACAACAAAAAGCAGTCAGAAAAACCATTTATTTTATTGAAGTTTTTTAAGCACTCTTTTTGCTAATTATTTATAACGTTTTGTTTTTTAACAATAAAAATGGAGTGAGTGGATATTTTTTAGAAATATAAAAACCACGCTAACTCTCTTTTTCTTCTTGGTTCCAATAGATTTTTCGTCCAAATCCCAATAAATTACTGGTCATCTTTACACGTTGTAACTGTAATGACCAAATTGGTGCTTTTATTATTCTAGCAAACGGGAATGCTTGATAATATTGTGCATAAGCGTGCTTGGCCTGTTCTTTTTGTAACTGTATTGCTTGAGCTTGAAATTGGATGCCTTGAATTTGGGCAACCGTTTTAGGTGTCACACTAATTGTGCCTGCAACTTGTGGACATGTTAACATGGCTTTAGCATGTTCAGTTTTTAATTCTGAAAGGAGATACAAGCACATTACACGCTCATCAAAGACATAAAAGGCATTACATGCCCATGGTTTGTTGTCTGGCAAGATGACGTGAAGCGATAATACATGATGCTTTTTGATGAATTTAATAATTCTAGGATCAGTTTGCATATTTTCTGGATTCGATTGACGTTATTCAGGTTTAACGTTAAGGTGCAGATCTTCACCCCACCGAGGTAGCGATGGAACGTCCATGCCAAACAAATCAAGCGCCCTAGCTACACTGTGGGTGATCATGTCATCAATACTACTAATATGCTGATAAAGTGCTGGCACGGGTGGAAATATCACGCCCCCCATTAATGTGACTAATTCCATATTTTTAATATGCCCCAAATGAAGTGGTGTTTCTCTAATCATTAAGACTAACCGACGTCGCTCTTTTAATACGACATCGGCAGCACGAGTCAGTAAATTATCTGACAAGCTATTAGCAATCGCCGATAATGAACGCATTGAGCAAGGAGCAACTAGCATGCCGATTGTTTTATAAGAGCCACTAGCAATTGCAGCACCAATATTGTTAATGGAATGCACTTTATCTGCAAGTGCTTCAATTTGTTTTATATTCATGTTAGGAACTTCGTATGCACTTGTTATTTGTGCTGCTTTAGAAATAACAAGATGAGTTTCGATGTCCATTGGTTTTAATAGCTCTAACGCTTTTATTCCATAAGCAATTCCTGTTGCACCACTAATGCCAATTATTATTCGACGCGTTGTCATGTCTATTCCTGTATTAATATCCAATTGCGATAAAATCATTAATTTAAACAGTCAACTTATAACATTATACTGCTCATAACAAGCGATATTAAAGCCAGCTATCAAGGAAGTGACTATACCCTATATATGCGTAGCGAATCAAGTAGACAGCAGGTTATTCTTAGCTTTATTGATACATTGATAATAAATAAATTAAGAAGCGGAGGTTAAGTTATTAAGCGGTTATTGATGGCTACCAATATAAGATTTTGGCAGCCATTTTTAGTGATTTATTCTTTAGCCATGGGTTCATTAACAACTTTGGTTTGTTGGTTACCTTGAATAGCCTCGATTTTTTTTGCATATTTTGTTACATCATCTTTATTCGATAATAAACTATAAGTTAAGGTAAACTCTGCACTTTGTCCTGGCTCAAGTTGTCGAACACGTTTTTGTTCACGCTCAATAGTTACAGGATAAGCAAAGCTGGTACCTGGCTCTAAACCGGTGACATAACCTTGCTTCAGTGTGTCGGTGTTTTTCCACAACGAAAGGACAGGCAACTGTTTAATATTATAAGCAATACCAGCGGCTTTATCGCCAGCTTTGTTAGTTACCATTACTTGAGTTTGACCGTTGTTATCAGCGAAAGGATACACATTAAATACCATTTCATCAAAGCCTTTTGTTGGTCCTAAATAAGTTTGCCATGTGTTTAAACCATTTTTAGCATAATCGTTAAATGGTGAGATTTCTTTTACTGGCGCAACAAACTGTGCACCTTCTTCAAGAATTGGCGTACCAAAATTGCTATGGTAGATAATTTGGTAATCGCGTGCATAATCACTTTTATTAGTCACCACATCATGCACGGTAAACTCCCTACTTCCTGGTACATAGCTAAGTGATGCCCACGTTTCTAGGTTACTTTTTTTGAACGTATTTTCTTTGATTAAACCTTTAACTGTAATGGTGTATGGCGCTTTATCGGCAATATCCACCATTAATTTAGATACCGGCGTGTTTTGCGCACGGCCATGGAGCGTATACATCAGACCATCAGCTTGCACCGCATGACCTGTCCACTCAAAACCACAGCGCACCATCATTTCGTTAAAACCATCTAGCCAACCTATGCCTCCACGACTTTCTAAATTGATATATTTGGGGTGAACAATTTCATTTACTGGCGAATCCCAGCCCATACGAACACCATCACCAACAACCGACAAAATACCTAATCCTCGAGTTGGGCTTAATTTAATCGTGAAGTTATCACTAGAAATAGTTAAAACTTCAGTACCATCTTGTTTACCACCTTTAAGCACGGTATTTTCAATAGTAAACATTTTACCTTTTACACCTAAAGCTTGGCTTGAAACCGACCAATTCCCTTTAGCAAGGCCGTTTTCATTATCAGTCAATACAAATTCTTTCGCATTGGCATGATAACTAGCCAAACTAAGTAACACTGCTAATGAAACAATTTTGATTTTCATGGTAAGACCTCATCGTTAATAAGTTAATACTGAATCGTTTCAGTCAATATGACATAAAAACCGAAGAAGCAATAAAAGAAAATGGTAAAAATGAGAGGTCATTCACACTTTTTTAGCATCAAATAAATCAACTTATAAGCGTAATTTATTGACTTAAAATCAGTGTGAAATGTTTAAAATATCAGTTTTTAGGCCTAATTTGCCCAACCTTCCAGTGTTTTCGGCATACTGAATGGTATTCACTATCACCCAGATGAATGGAATTGCCAAATTTAACAATTTGACCATCTTGCCCTTCTAATAAAATCATGGTGGCTTTTTTTCCACACCAGCATACGGTTTTTAGCTCTCTAAAATTGTCGGCAATTTCAAGTAGCGTCTTAGATCCCTCAAACAGATGCCCCATATAATCGGTTTTAATACCAAAGAACATAATTGGGACGCTATATTCATCACACACATCAGAAAGTTTCCAGATGGTGTTGCGCGATAAAAACTGACTTTCATCAATCAATATGCAGGCATATTGGTTTTGTTTGATATGTTCAATGATGGCATCAACAGTCGTGTCATCAAGCAGTAATGCTTTTTTACGTAACCCTAAGCGAGAGACGATTTCGACAGCCGAATCACGTGTATCAACCGATGACTTAAGTAGTAATGTTTGCATGTTATTACTTAAGTAGTTGTGATCAATTTGTAGTAGTTCGGTGGATTTTCCGGCATTCATTACGCCATATATATAATAGATCTTAGACAAAATAACGCTCTCAAAATAAAAACAATGAATAAAAATAATGAATAAAAGCTGTGATGTAGGAAATAAAAAAGGTAAGTTAAACAACCTACCTTTTTTAACTTTAAGAAATAATTATTTTGCTTTACCTTGGTTTGCAACAGCCGCTTGTTTTGCAGCGATTTCATCAGCATTACCGAGATAATAATGTTTAATGACTTTCATATTGTCATCAAATTCATACACTAACGGCACCCCTGTTGGGATGTTAAGCTCAATAATATCATCATCACTGATGTTATCTAAATGTTTTACTAGTGCACGTAGTGAATTACCGTGAGCTGCAATAATAACACGCTCTCCTTTAGCTACGCGTGGCGCAATTGTTGATTCCCAATAAGGAAGTACACGTTTAATAGTCAATGCTAAACTTTCCGTTAATGGTAATTCTGCTTCAGGTAAGTTGCTGTAGCGTGAGTCATGCCCAGGAAAACGTTCATCTGATTTTTCAAGTGCAGGAGGGGTAATGGCAAAACCACGACGCCATAATTTTACTTGCTCATCGCCATATTTTGCTGCGGTTTCTGCTTTGTTTAAACCTTGTAATGCACCATAATGGCGTTCATTTAATTTCCAACTTTTTTCAACGGGTAACCATGCTTGATCAACTTCGTCTAGAACGTGCCATAATGTGTGAATAGCGCGTTTTAATACTGAAGTATAAGCATAATCAAATGTGAAACCTTCTGTTTTTAGTAATTTACCCGCTTCAGCAGCTTCTTTATTGCCTTTATCAGATAAATCAACGTCAGTCCAACCACAAAAACGGTTCTCTTGGTTCCAAACACTTTCTCCATGTCGAATTAACACTAATTTTTTTACAGCCATGAGTATAACTCCTTTATTACGTATAATTAAATTTTAAGTGTATTTGGTTTATAGGCAAGTGGTATATGCAACCATGCCTGCCTATTTGTTTTGAATTAAAATGCTTAATTCAAAACATTTATTTTCTTGGTAAGTATTTTAATGGATCAACTGATTGCGCTTTATATCGAATTTCAAAGTGTAACCTAACCGACGAAGTGCCCGTAGCCCCCATTGTAGCAATTTGTTCACCTGCACGCACCGCTTGCTGTTCTTTTACTAATATAGATTGATTGTGCGCATACGCTGTTAAATAATCATCATTATGTTTAATAATAATTAAATTACCATAACCGGGTAATGAATTGCCCGAATAAACAACACGCCCATCAGCCGCCGCCATGACTTTAGCCCCAACTGAGCCTGATATATCAATACCTTTACTTGTATTTGAGAATTTTTCAACAATCTTACCCCGTGCTGGCCATTGCCATGAAATATTAGCCACATTCACTTTTGAGGTACGAGTTGGTATAATGTCAGAAGAACTATCTAACGGCTCAGTAATAGTTTCCGTCTTTTCGATTGTCGTTGGTTGTTGATTTTTATCTGTTTTGGTAATCGAAGTCGTTGTTGTTTTAGTGATCGTTGGTCTCGTTTTAGCTTGCCCCATTGCGATAGTAGTATTACTGCTATTAACTTTATTAGATGTCGCTGGGTGTGTAGTGGTTTTTTGGGTTACGACAACTGTACCACCACTAACATCTAGCACTTGCCCAACATTAACGGCAAAGGGTTCTTTGATATTATTTTTAGCCGCTAGTGAACGGTAATCGTTACCTGTTACCCACGCAATATAAAACAATGTATCCCCACGTTTTACAGTATAAGTATCGCCTTGATATCCACCTTTAGGTATTTCGTCATAATTACGGTTATAAACAATACGCTCGTTGCTAATTACCGTATCATTACTGTTAGCACTGCTTATAGAATGAGTGTCGTTAGCGGTATTTGTATTGGACGTTGTCGTTTGTCTTGATGAAGGTATAGAAGAGGCTCTACCACCCGTTGAAATATTCGCAGGTGGTTTGGTGTAAACAGAAGACGTTGATGCTCCACCTGCTCCCGAAATATCTTCAATTTCGGCTTGCTCGGTTTGAGTACAAGCAGCCGCTAACAAACTTAAGCAACTTAATGTCAGTATTTTTTTCAAAGCAACACCTTTCATTCTCGAATTTCATTTTTAGTTATTTTATGCAAAATACTATTTTCAGCACATATGGGGATATTTGCACATTTTAGCGTTTTTATAGTAAAAAGCTATTATATTGATTACTTATTAAGTAAATCAATAATTTTATTTAGTTCTTTATGATTTTAGTTAATATTTAGCTTGTCAGCATATCATTTTCATAAAATAACGATGCA
>NZ_LZGZ01000357.1:0-4176 GCF_001690515.1 Gilliamella sp. Fer4-1
AAAGCATTAAATTTTAATAATTAATTAACGTTATAACACACACATATCATCACACTTTTCCGGGGTGCCTTTTACTTGTTGTTATTAGGTCGGTTAAAGCGGATATGTGGAGGCATAACCCCAACGTCAAAATGAGGAAATCATGACTACAGTATCAATGCGCGATATGTTACAAGCGGGTGTACACTTTGGACACCAAACTCGTTATTGGAACCCAAAAATGAAACCATTTATTTTTGGTGCACGTAACAAAGTTCACATCATCAATCTTGAAAAAACAGTACCAATGTTCAATGAAGCATTAGCTGAATTAAACAAAGTTGCTGCGCGTAAAGGTAAAATTTTATTTGTTGGTACAAAGCGTGCAGCTAGCGAAGCCATTAAACAAGCGGCTGAAAGCTGTGGACAATACTATGTTAATCACCGTTGGTTAGGTGGTATGTTGACTAACTGGAAAACAGTACGTCAATCAATCAAACGTCTAAAAGATTTAGAAACACAAGCTAGTGATGGTACATTTGACAAATTAACCAAAAAAGAAGCACTAATGCGTGCTCGTGAAATGGCTAAATTAGAAAATAGCTTGGGTGGAATTAAAAATATGGGTGGCTTACCCGATGTGATTTTTGTTATTGGTGCAGACCACGAACATATCGCAATCAAAGAAGCTAACAATTTAGGTATTCCAGTCATTGCTGTTGTTGATACTAACTCAGATCCTGATGGTATTGATTACATTGTTCCTGGTAATGATGATGCAATCCGCGCAATTCAATTATATGTAAATGCGGTTGCTGAGGCAGTCCGTTCTGGTCGTGAACAAAACCAATCTCCAGTATCTGAAGAAAGCTTCGTAGAAGAAGCACCAGCAGCTGAGTAAAAACTCAAATATTTTCGGGTGGATGCTTGAGTGTCCACTCATTCTAATGAAAATCATCACAATGGTTAAATAGAGGATTAAAAAATGGCTGAAGTTACCGCTTCTATGGTAAAAGAACTGCGCGAAAGAACTGGCGCAGGTATGATGGAATGTAAAAAAGCATTAGTTGAAGCTAATGGTGATATTGAACTTGCAATTGACAACATGCGCAAATCAGGTCAAGCCAAAGCAGCTAAAAAAGCAGGTCGTGTTGCTGCTGAAGGTGTGATTATTTCTAAAATTTCTGCTGATAAAAAGTATGGCGTTATCTTAGAAGTTAACTGTGAAACAGACTTTGTTGCCAAAGATGCTGGTTTCCTAGCATTTAGCGAAAAAGTAGCAACAGCAGCTTTAAATGATCGCATGATTGATCTTGCTGCTTTACAAGCAAAATTTGAAGAAGAACGCACTGCACTAGTTGCTAAAATTGGCGAAAATATTGGTATTCGTCGTGTTGCTGAAATTTCTGGTGACGTAGTTGGTAGTTACCAACATGGTGCTCGTATTGGCGTATTAGTGGCAGCTAATGGTGCTGATGATGAATTAGTTAAACATATTGCAATGCATATTGCAGCAAGCAAACCAGAATATGTTGATCCAAGTGATGTGCCTGCTGATGTTGTTGAACATGAACGTAACATTCAAATCGATATTGCAATGCAATCAGGTAAACCACGTGAAATCGCTGAAAAAATGGTTGAAGGTCGTATGCGTAAATTCACTGGCGAAGTATCATTAACTGGTCAAGCTTTTGTTATGGATCCTTCTAAAACTGTTGGTGATTTACTAAAAGAAAAGAAAGCCACAGTCGCTTCATTCATTCGTTTTGAAGTAGGTGAAGGTATTGAAAAAGTCGAAGTTGACTTTGCTGCAGAAGTTGCTGCAATATCGAAACAATCTTAATTGTTTCAAAAAACCGCCGTTAAGGCGGTTTTGTTTATCTACAAAATATTTTAAAATTACGACAAGCTAATTTGTTAGCTTATTGAGTAATTAAACAACGAAATAGTGAGACTTCAATATGGTGACCCCTTTCTATAAACGTATTCTTCTAAAACTCAGTGGCGAAGCGCTACAAGGTGATGAAGGCTTTGGTATTGATGCAACTGTTCTTGACCGTATGGCGCAAGAAATAAAAGAACTGATTGAAATGAATGTTCAAGTTGCTGTTGTTATTGGGGGTGGTAATCTATTTCGTGGTGCAGGACTTGCTAAAGCTGGGATGAACCGAGTGGTTGGTGATCATATGGGGATGCTTGCAACGGTTATGAATGGTCTTGCGATGCGTGATGCGTTGCACCGAATTGAAGTTAATGCGCGTTTAATGTCAGCGATACCATTAAATGGCGTCTGTGATGATTATCGTTGGACTGAAGCAATCAGCTTGCTTCGTCATGGTAGAGTCGTTATTTTATCAGCAGGAACGGGTAATCCTTTTTTTACCACGGATTCAGCAGCCTGCCTGCGTGGTATTGAAATTGAAGCAGATGTTGTTTTAAAAGCAACCAAAGTTGATGGTGTTTATTCAGCTGATCCTGTAAAAGATCCGAATGCAACACTTTATAAGACGCTTAACTATGAAAAAGTATTAGATGATGAACTTAAAGTCATGGATTTAGCGGCATTTACATTAGCAAGAGATCATAATCTACCTATTTGTGTGTTTAATATGAATAAACCAGGTGCGTTGCGTCGCGTCATATTAGGTGAGCAAGAAGGAACATTAATTAGTAACAAAGCAACAGTAACCAGCTAATTATCTTTATCTTAAATAAGGCTTTTATTATGTTAAACGAGATTCAAAAAGAAGCGCAAATGCGCATGGAAAAAAGTATTGATGCATTTCAAAATCATATTTCTAAAGTAAGAACTGGTCGCGCATCACCAAGTTTATTAGATGGCATTATGGTTGAATATTACGGTAGCCCAACGCCACTTCGTCAACTAGCCAATGTTGTTGCTGAAGATGCAAGAACACTAGCTATAACTGTATTTGATAAATCATTAACGCCAGCTATTGAAAAAGCTATTTTAACTTCAGATTTAGGGCTTAACCCTGCGTCAGCAGGCACAGTAATTCGTGTACCTTTGCCACCGCTTACAGAAGAACGCCGTCGGGATTTAACCAAAATTGTTCGTAATGAAGCAGAACAAGGTCGAGTATCGATTCGTAATATTCGCCGTGATGCCAATGATCAAATTAAAGCATTGCTAAAAGATAAAGAAATATCTGAAGATGATGAGCGTAAAGCACAAGATTTAATCCAAAAAGCAACCGATGCTGCAATCAAAAAATTAGATGCTGTGCTGGCCGATAAAGAAAAAGAGTTAATGGAATTCTAATTTATCTTTTTTCCTTGCAAACGCTTAGTTCTATAAAACTGAGCGTTTTTTATTTACTAAAATGTTGCTATCTATTTTATATATATAATATTTTCAACTTTTCAGCACAAATAGCATGGGTATGGATAAAAACAAGATATATTAGTTTGTTTTAACTATTATTGAATATTCCAAGATAAACACTTTTTATTTTCATGGGCTTCCTTTAATGCTATAGATATTAATGATAATTCTTCTTCAGCTTTTTCCTTATCTATTGGATCTGATGATATTGCGGAAACAACTTTTTTATTCTGTATAAAATATCTTTTAGTAACCGTGAATACTACTTCTGACTTTATATTTTCATCATTGTCATCATGATAGTAAATTGGGACATTGTAATATTCAGCATTTGAGATAACTTGGTATCTATTACTGTTTTTTATAACGGTAATTTTTCCACGATAAGTTTCACCATAAATATTAATCTCAATCTTATTTTTGCGACATATTAATCCTGCGCCTTCTGTTGAAGGAATCGATTCAAGTGTTATCTCATCAGCTTTTGATGTAAAAGATAGGCATAGTAAGTTGATGAATATTAAATAAGCGAATCGTTTAATCATCTTGTTTTTCCGTCAATTACCTTATTTTCTAATTCAATTTCAGCTTGATTTATTTCTTGCTTTAATTAAAGCTATCTCGTATATAAAAATATTTCAAATTTATTTTGATGTTATTCATTGTTTTTTAGAATTATTTAAAACCCAAAATCATCATCTAGTTCATCTGCGTTTTTGCAATAATTATCTTCTTTTTGTGTACATTGACGAGAAAACACTTTATCTGAATCATTCGTGCTACGTCTTTTATAATTACATACCGAATTAAGTAAGGTATAGCTATGTTTTTTAGTGTCAAATTGAAAAGTT
>NZ_LZGZ01000358.1:0-2450 GCF_001690515.1 Gilliamella sp. Fer4-1
TATTTAAGAAAAATATTAAAAACTTGAAGACCATTTTTATAATTAATCTATCAATAATCAGAGTTAACCTATATAAGTAATGTTTTACTTATATAGGTTGAGATTGATAGGGATGGTCAAATAATTTTTATAATGGTGTTACATATACTTTGATATCCCCATCCTTAGTAGCAGACATATAGAAATTACCTGTAAACTCATTATTCTTTCCAAGAATACCTGATTTAAACGGAATAAATATATCCGATTTAAAACTATAATCTCTACTTACCCCTGCTTTACAAACCTTACTTTCCAAATCAAAATTTGCTTTTCCTGGACAATAACGACTAGCCATTGCAACGCCAGAAAACTTAACCAAATAAGACTTATCCGCTTGGAACATGTAATTTTTAGGTAATAATTCATTCAATGAATATCGAAAACCTTTTATAACTGATATAGTATTAGTTAATGAATTTTCCATATCAAGAGGCACAACAATCACTTTTATCGTTTCTGTTTGTTTGGCAAGTAGATAGATACTTCCTGTGAGGTGACTATCTCCATGAAGGATACCCGACTTAGAAGGGATAAAAATATCTGTTTTAAAAGCATCTTTATTAAAAGTATAATTCCTATTTAAACCCGTCTTACATTTTTTAGTATTTTGATCAAAATTATTCTTTCCTGCACAAATACGAGAAGCTATGTTACCAATAAATTCGATCATATAAGACTTATTGGCTTCAAAATAATAGTTTTCTGATAATAATTCATTAAGTGAATATTTGGCACCTTTTGTTACTAAAAACGTGCCTACTATTGCTTTTGTTTCGTTTATATCACTCTCATATAGGGTATAACTTCCTGTACTATTAGTATCAAATAAATTAATATAATAAGACCAAGATAAATCATCGTTACGAATTTTGGATTGCCAAATATTTTCTGCAGGTAATATCTTTCCATCTGAACGAATTACTTTATTCATTTTTTGCTTACCTAAACTTGGATCAGCAATTTTTACATAAACTAATCCCTCCGTTTTAGGAAAAACGAGTTTTGTTTCTTTACCAACTGTAGTAAGTGTTGCATTAAGTGATTGATCTGATATGTCTGTATTGAGTCCTTCAGATTCATATACCCGTATCACATCACCATCTAACGCTAAAAAATCTTTGATATTATCTCTATTTGGTAAATCTACTTTTATATCATGAATTAAGGTATGTGTATTTACTGTTTTTACCAAAGAAGTCACTGAGCCACCTAACGTATCAGCATGCGTAAAAGTTGCATCAAATTCCACAAATTTACCATGCAAGCTAGTCATCATATCCCAACGCCCGACTTTAGATGTGTGCCCAGCAATATCACCGAAATCTAATAATAAACTTTTGTTGACCGCGTGATCTCCCAAATAGCTACCTAAAATACTGAAGTCAATCAATAAATTTTGTTTATTTTCAACAATTTTAGGTTGTGCAGAATCAATGGCTGTTTTATAAGAAGTACCATGACCTTCATTCTTAACACGTACACCTAATGTAAAAGGAATAGATGGTTCAATTTCAGGCGTAAAGGGATCATCCCCATAAACTTCGCTTGGTATAAAATAATCTAATGTTAATAATGGCTGAGGTTTAATTACAACATAATCAGGTGGTACTTCTACGCTTATTTCTTGTCCATTCAATGTATAAGTAACTTTAGCTCCAATATAATATAATGTATTATCAGATTCAGCCGCACCATATGCAGGAATAATTAACCAATGAGCTTCAGCTTTAGTTTTTGCTTTTATCTCGCCATCACCATTAATACTATTGACGCCAGACAATGAGTTAATGCGATAAAAAAACTTTGCATCGTTATCATTAGCATTTTGAGTTGTCACTACTTGTTGATTATTTCTATCAGTAAAGAGCAATTCTATACGTATATTTTTTAGTATCGAATCCTCTAGACCATTATTAATTATCATTCGTGCATCAAATGCTTGTCGCTCAAATGATAATTTTTGTTCTATAACTATTTTTACTTCTGCGCATATCGCCTCTTGCGCAAATACTAACTTGCTAGAAGCAACGCTACAGAAGAAAAAAAGTATCAACATAAAGTACCGATAGTATTTTTGCCTGCATTTTAAAAATATGTTCATTTATAATCGACCTTTTATAATATTTTTATTCTGAATGAATCCATTTATAAGCGAATAAAATAACTTTTCCTATTTTTTATAGATTGATCTCTGGAAATCGTTTAATAAAGCTCAAGGCTTTATTTTTTATATCTATAAGCAATTAGTAAGGATAATTAAGTAAATTAATCAACTATTACTACTAATTAACTTTTGTCTAATTCTGAACCGAAATACATTGCTAGCTCACAATTTGTTATCCCTATCATCAAATGCCAATGTTATTTTCATTAATATAAAATTAATCATTAAGCATATAAATAATCAA
>NZ_LZGZ01000359.1:0-878 GCF_001690515.1 Gilliamella sp. Fer4-1
CTTGTTGCATACCATTTGGTAAATGTTTTTTCCGTTCAATGGCTTGTTTAGAAATATTATTAATCAGATTATCAGAATATTTTTCTATATTATAATTTTTCATTTCAATTGAGCAAGCTGCGCCATTACAAAAATCGGTTTTAGCATGTGGTTCGCATTCTCGGTATCTTGGCTTAATGCGTTGATATCCTGTTGTTTGTCCTGATTGCGGATGATGAGTTGACCTTGCTCTATCGCTAAATGGGTAATGCTTGAGTCTTTTTCACTGTTTTGATATGCCGCTGGTGCGCCTGTGCCACCACTGACCGAGATATGGCTAACATTAAATTCCGCTTTGTTTTTGATATCACTAAAGCTGATTGTGCCCGTATCAAGGCGGTTTTTGTTCGGGTCTTCGGCTTCTAATGCTATCACGCCACTACCGGCGCAACAAACAATCAAAAAACTTAAATAAAATCAATGCGTTTTCTGACTGATTTTTAGTCGGTTATGCCGAATAATTGGCAATAATCTATTCCTGCTTGTAGTAAGATGATTTGTAATTATATACATCGTATTTCTTTTAACAATCAATCGCGCTGGTTCAATTAACTGTATTTTTTCTCTCATATAATTAGCAACAAAATAATAGTCGAGTTAATTTATACCAATCTTCATCAGATAAACCACTTGATGTCTTTCACCTGATCGATAAATCCTTTCATTTACCGTTTGCTGGATTTGCTGTTGTTCTGGTGGAATAGTATTAGGAAATCGCAGTGCTACTTTCGGGTTTTACTCGACTGGTTTCACTGCCAAATAGCCAACTGTTGATCATTGAAATGGGTAAGCATAAAGACTATTACATAATAAGCGACATTAATAAAAATAGCAGTATA
>NZ_LZGZ01000360.1:0-1244 GCF_001690515.1 Gilliamella sp. Fer4-1
ATAAAAATCAATTGTTTGATTTTTTAGCGTATTTTTTCACAAAAATGTTTTTTATCAAAAATTAAATGAGAAAATTATTTTTTATTAGTAGGATTCCCTCGAATTGCTTGCACATTTTAGCTAAAATAAAATTCAGGTATCTCATAAGGTGTAACAGAATTTAAACCTTTATTTGGTTTAATTGTATGGTAAAAGTTAATAAAATAACCGAGGTTGGCTTGTCAACTAATTGCATCGATAAATGCTTCTTGTTTATGCTACGCTTCCATTAATGTACTTATTACTCGTTCAACTTTACCATTGGGTTGGAGACAGGCGGTTTTAGTCAGCTTTTGATTGATTTTATTAGCTTGGCAAAGCTTATTAATCGCTTGTGTTGATGGCTTGGTTGGTTTCCCTGAAGCGATGAATACCATTTACTCACAAACAGCGGCTCAACTTTGCGTTATTCATTAAATTCGTCATTCAATTATGTATGTTGCATCTAAACATCACAAAGCCTTTATGAGTGATTTGAAACTTGTCTACAAGGCAATGCCTCGGATGCGACAATTGATGCGTTAGATGAACTTGAGTGAAAATGGAGCGATGAATATCCAATAATCATCCAGTCGTGGCGCCGTAAATGGAATAATTTATCGGCTTATTTCCACTATCCTGAGGCTATTCGTAAGGTGATTTATACTACGAATGCTATTGAGTCTATTCATCGATAATTTCGCAAATTAGCAAAGATCAAAAACGGTTTTCCTAATGAAAATAATTTGCTCAAACTGTTGTATTTGAGTTTGCAAAATACGGATGAAAAATGGACAATGCCAAGCCAAAATTAGAATTTAGCATTGTCACGATGATATTTTTCCTAATCGTCTTGATAAGGTGCTCTCTTTGTGAATTAAACTGACACAGAATTATGAACGGCCTCATACTGGATATTATTACCAACTACCAATCACTTCTAATCGATTTTTTATCGATGAAAATATACCATCAAACAAATCATACATAATCGTCCCCGATCTTCCTTGAAAGATAATTAATACGGTTGCCGCAATACCCGCCGAAATAATGGCATATTCAATTGCTGATACAGCTTCTTTATTTTTGATAAATTGCGTAAAAAAATCTCTAATCTGCGTATTAGCTACAAGCAAAAACATTATTTTCTCCTTTAATATTATTTATTTGTATATACTTATATATAGAATACGTTGATATTAGTAACAAATAAAGTATATTATTTA